>NZ_JBSGXU010000215.1:0-13061 GCF_053610205.1 Streptomyces sp. NPDC054932
CCTCCAGGGCGAGTGCCAGGTCGGTCGGCAGCTTGACGTCGGCCCGGTAGAGGCGGATGCCGTGGAAAGCTCCGAGGACCGAC
Organism: Streptomyces sp. NPDC054932; assembly: GCF_053610205.1. Lineage (NCBI taxonomy): Bacteria > Bacillati > Actinomycetota > Actinomycetes > Kitasatosporales > Streptomycetaceae > Streptomyces > Streptomyces sp. NPDC054932. The sequence continues at coordinate 84 of NZ_JBSGXU010000215.1, forward strand.
AGGGCCACGGCGCTGTCGCAACTACCAGCTGGTCTTGCGGTACAGCTCCCACATCTGCATGGCGGTCTGCGGGTCCAGCGCCCGCTCGCCGCCCGCGATGTCCTCGCGCGCCGCGACGTACAGCTTGCCCTGCCACAGCGGCAGCAGCCGGACGTCCTCGGCGAAGATCTGCTGCGCCCGCTCGAACTCCTGGACGCCGGCCGAGCGGTCGCCCTCGCGGCGGGACTTGGGCAGCAGGTCGGTCAGGATCTCGGCGGGCTCGTAGGCCGTGCCGACGGCGTTCTCCTTGCCGACGAACGGCGCAATGAAGTTGTCCGGGTCCGGGAAGTCGGGGAACCAGCCACGGCCGAAGATCGGGTACTCACCGCTCTTGTAGCCGGTCTGGAAGGTCTTCCAGGGCTGGCTGCGCAGGGTGATCCGGAAGAGCTGGGTCTCGTCCAGCTGCCGCTTGAGCTCGGTGAACTCGTCCGCGGTGGAGGATCCGTAGCGGTCGGTCGTGTACCAGAAGGTGAGATCGACCGGCTGGGTGATCCCGGCGTCCCTGAGGATCTTCTTGGCCTTGCCGACGTCCGCGGCGCCGTACTTGTCGTAGAAGGGCGTCTTGTGACCGACGACCCCCTTGGGGACCATCGAGTACAGCGGCTCGGCGGTGCCCTGGTAGACCTTGGAGACGAGGGCCCCGCGGTCGACGATCTGGGCGATGGCCTGGCGGACGGGGAGCTTGGCGACCGTCGCGTCCTTGGGGTTGAAGACCAGGTAGCGGATCTCGGCGCCGACGTTCTCGACGACCTGGACGCCCAGCGCGTGCGCGGCGGGGGTCTGGAGGTCAGTGATCTCCGCGGCCGACAGGCCTCGGTAGGTGGCGTCGATCTCCTTCGCCTTCAGCGCCGAGACCATCTTCGGGGAGTCCGCGAAGTAGCGGATCGTCACCGCTTTGTTACGACGATTGGCGAAGCCGGTGTAGTTCGTGTTGCCGGTGAGGACCGCCTCGGCGCCCTCCTTGTACGAGTCGAGCACGTACGGGCCGGATCCGGTGATCTTGTCGCCCTCGCGCACCTTGTCGGCCGGGTAGTCCTTGGGCGCGACGAGGGAGGCGGCGGGCGAGCCGAGGACGTACGGGAAGGTGGCGTCCGAGGTGTTCAGGTGGAAGACGACGGTCAGCGCGTCCGGGGTCTCGATCTTGTCGAGCGTGCCGAAGAGGCCCTGGGGGCCGACGTTGGAGCCGATGGTCTTGATCCGGTCGAGGGAGTGCTTGACCGCCTTGGAGTCGAGCGGCTCGCCGTTGGAGAACTTCAGGCCCTTGCGCAGGGTGCACCGGTAGGCCTGGCTCGCCGCGTCCGTGAACTCACAGTTCTGGGCCGCGTCGGGCTGGGGCTTGCTGGAGCCCGTCGGGAACGCCAGCAGGGTCTGGTAGACGTTCCGGTACAGCTCCCAGGAGCCGTCCCACGCGGCGGCGGGATCGAGGGTGCTCGGTGCGCTCGTGGTACCGACAACGATCCTCTTCATATCGTCGCCGTCGTCCTCCGACAGCAGGCCGCATCCGGCGAGCAGGGATATGGACGCAAGGGCCGCAGTGATCTGCAGGCATCTGGTCCGGTTGAACACGTGCACGCTCCTCGATCAGCCAGGGGTGCGGCAGACCCTACCGCAGTGCCCCACGAATCCAATGGGTTGGTTTCGTGGGGCACTTGACCGGTTCCGTGCATATTCGATACACATTTACCTCCCTTTCGGAGGCAAATACGTCCGATTATCGGTCAGTGCACCCCGGCATTGAGGAACATCCCTCCATCGACGACGAGAGTTTGCCCAGTGATCCATTCCGCTTGTGAAGATGTGAGGAACGCCGCCGCCCCGCCGATGTCCTCCGGGAGCCCGAGCCGGCCCAGCGGATAGGCCGCCGCGGCCTCCTGCTCCCGGCCCTCGTAGAGCGCCTGCGCGAACTTCGTCTTGACCACGGCGGGCGCGATCGCGTTCACCCGGACCCCGGGTGCCATCTCGTGCGCGAGCTGGAGGGTGAGATTGACCATGGCGGCCTTGCTCATCCCGTACGCCCCGATGAAGGGCGAGGCGGAGACCCCGGCGATGGAGGCGATGTTCACGATCGCACCGCCGTTGTCCTTCTGCCAGGCGTGCCAGGTCCGCTGGGCGAAGCCGAGCGCCGAGATCACATTGGTCTCGAAGACCTTGCGCGCGACCCCGAGGTCCAGGTCCGCGATCGGCCCGAAGACCGGATTCGTGCCGGCGTTGTTCACCAGGAAGTCGACCCGCCCGAAGGCCTCCATCGTGCGCTCGACGGCGACGGCCTGGTGGGCCTCGTCGTGCGCCTTGCCCGCGACACCGATCACCCGGTCCGCGCCGAGCCGCTCGACGGCCTCCTTGAGGGTGTCCTCGTTGCGCCCGGTGATGCAGACCCGGTCGCCGCGGGCGACCAGCGCCTCCGCGATGCCGTAGCCGATGCCCCGGCTCGCCCCGGTGATCAGTGCGACCTTGCCGCTGTCGATACCGCTGTACGTCATGTCGTACGCCCTGCCTCTCGTGGACTCGTCAGCTGAGCGGGCCGCCGGCCACGTACATGACCTGGCCGGAGACGAAGCCCGCGGCCTCGCCGGTGAAGAAGGCGATCGCGTTGGCGATGTCGTCCGGCGTGCCGACGCGCTGGACGGGGATCTGGGTCGCGGCTGCGGCCTTGAAGTCCTCGAAGCCCATGCCGACGCGGGCGGCGGTCTGGGCGGTCATCTCGGTCGCGATGAAGCCGGGGGCGACGGCGTTGGCGGTGACGCCGAACTTGCCGAGCTCGATGGCCAGGGTCTTGGTGAAGCCCTGCAGGCCGGCCTTGGCGGCGGAGTAGTTGACCTGGCCGCGGTTGCCGAGCGCCGAGCTGCTGGAGAGGTTCACGATGCGGCCGAACTTGGCCTCCACCATGTACTTCTGACAGGCCTTGGACATCAGGAAGGCGCCGCGCAGGTGCACGTTCATGACCGTGTCCCAGTCGGTCTCGGTCATCTTGAACAGCAGGTTGTCGCGCAGCACACCGGCGTTGTTGACCAGGACGGTCGGGGCGCCGAGCTCGCTCGCGACGCGCGCGACGGCCGCCTCCACCTGCGCGCCGTCGGAGACGTCGCAGCCGACCGCCAGGGCCCTGCCGCCGGCCGCGGTGATGGCCTCCACGGTGTCCTTGCAGGCCGCCTCGTCGAGGTCGAGTACGGCGACGGCCCGGCCCTCGGCGGCCAGGCGTACGGCGGTGGCGGCGCCGATGCCCCGGGCCCCGCCGGTCACGATCGCGACGCGCTGCTCGGTGGTGGACATGCTGGATCTCCTCGCCCTTGAGAGGCGGCCGCCCAGAGGTGAGCAACCGCTTAGTAGCTTCAGCTGAGGAGACGCTAGGAGCCCTGGCACCCGGTGTCAACGCCACGCCGGTCCGGCCCTGTCGGCGGTCGGGGCGCGGCGCCTGCGCGGCGCGGCGGGGCAGAGCCCCCGCGCCGCGGTGCCGCGCGCCGGTCAGCGGACCAGCAGGTCCAGCAGCCGCTCCACCTCCGCCGCCGGGTCGGCCGTCAGCCCGGTGTGCACCGGACCCGGCTGCACCACGGTGCTCCGCGGTGCGATCAGCCAGCGGAACCGCCGCCCCGCGTCGTCGCCGGCCGCCTGTCCCGCCTCGGCACCGCCGCTGCACACGCCCTCGACCCCGCGCAGGGCGGCCCGCACCCCGGCCACGTCGGCCCCGGGATCCAGGGCGAGGAGCTTGGCCTCGTCGAGGTGGGTGCGCGCGGCGACGTACGTGTGCGCCCGGCAGTAGACGATCACGCCGGCGTTGAAACACTCGCCCCGTTCCATCCGGGGCACCACACGCACCAGCGCGTACTCGAACACGTCCCGCTTGATCACTCGCTGTCGCTCTTCTTCCGGTGGGGCTGGGGGGCGAGGCGCTCGGCGAGCCAGCCGGGCGGTCCGGACCGCACCTTCACCTCGGCCTCCAGGGAGATCCTCTCGTGGATCGTGGCCGCGCGCGGCAGCAACGCCTCCACATAGGCGCGGCGCAGCGCGTCGGTGGAGTCGAAGCCCGGCTCGTCGACCAGCCACTCGTCGGGGACGTCGGCCGCGACCTCCGTGAGCAGCTCCTCGGTGACCAGCGGCGCGAGCGCGGCGGCCGCGGCCGCGATGTCCGGGCCCACGGGGGCCAGTACGTGGTCGGAGGCGTTGTAGGGCTTGGCCGCCGCGGCCGCGGCGGTGGGCCAGTTGTGGTGCCAGATCATGGTGGCGCCGTGGTCGATGAGCCAGACCTCCCCGTGCCAGACCAGCATGTTGGGGTTGCGCCAGGACCGGTCGACGTTGTTGATGAGGGCGTCGAACCAGACCACGCGTCCCGCCTCGACCGGGTCCACCCGGTACGCCAGCGGGTCGAAGCCGATCGAGCCGGGCAGGTAGTCCATGCCGAGGTTGAGCCCGCCACTGGCCTTGAGCAGCTCCTGAACCTCCTGGTCGGGCTCGCCGAGCCCGATGACGGGGTCGAGCTGCATCTGCACCAGTCGCGGGACCCGCAGCCCCAGCCGCTGGGCCAGACGGCCGCAGATGACCTCGGCGACCAGGGTCTTGCGGCCCTGGCCGGCTCCGGTGAATTTCATGACGTAGGTACCGAGGTCGTCGGCCTCGACGATTCCCGGGAGCGAGCCGCCCTCACGCAGGGGCGTGACGTAACGGGTCGCGATCACTTCGGACAGCATCCGCCCAGGTTACGGGGGTCAGGCCGCGGGAGCCCACTGCTCGAGCAGCTCTTCGGCGGTGGTGATGGCCGCCACCAGCGCGAGGGAGTTGCGGATCACCTCTTCGGTGCAGGAGGCGGGCACCCCGGCGATGGCGTCGGCCGGGACCACCACCCGGTAGCCGAGGTTCACGGCGTCGAAGACGGTGTTCGGGATGGCGATGTTGGAGGAGACCCCGGTGACGACGAGGGTGCGGATGCCGAGATTGCGCAGCAGGGCGTCCAGATCGGTGCCGGCCATCGGGGAGAGCCCGTGCAGCCGGCGCACCACCAGGTCCTGCGCGGCGACCGTGATGGGGGCGGCGACCTCCACCGCCGCGCTCCCGGTCAGCTGACGCACCGGCAGCTTCCCGGCCGCCCGGAACAGCCGTGCGTTGGCGTTCGCCCCGCGTCCGTCCGGCCGCCGTTCGGCGACCGCGTGGAGCACCTGTACGCCGGCCCCGCGCGCGGCGTCGACCAGCGCGGCCACCCGTGCCAGCATCCCGGAGTCCCGGGCCTCCTTGGCGAGCTCGGGCAGCGCGCTCTCCTCGCCCACGACACCGTTCTGGCACTCGACGGTGAGCAGCGCGGTGGTGGCGGGATCGAGATCCGGCATGGCTCCCCCTGGCGTGACGACGGAAGAGCCCTCATGATTCCTGACATACAGTCAGATGTGAAGGGGCGCGGGACGGATGGACGAGACTCAGCGGCGGGGCCGCCGGATCATGATGAGCGACACGGAAGTGGACGCCTTCCTGCGCGAGCAGCGGACCTGCCGGGTGGCGACGGTCTCCCCCGACGGACGCCCGCACGTGGGCGCCCTGTGGTTCGCGTGGGACGGCACCTCGCTGTGGCTGTACTCGATCACGCGCAGCCGGCGCTGGTCCGACCTGCGGGCGGACCCGCGGATCTCGGTGGTCGTGGACGCGGGCGAGTCGTACGACGAGCTGCGCGGCGTGGAGCTGTCCGGGAAGGCCGCCTTCGTGGGCGAGGCCCCGCGCACCGGCGAGCCGTGCCCCGAACTGGCCGAGGCAGAACGGCTCTTCCCCGTCAAGAACTTCGGGATCGAGGAGATGCCGCACGACGGGCGGCACGCCTGGATCCGCCTCACGCCGGAGTCGGTGGTCTCCTGGGACTTCCGCAAGCTGTAAGGGGTGCCGGGCGCGTACGGGCCTTCACCGCAGCCCGGCGGCCACCTGCTGCAGGGTGTCGACCGCGGCCCGGATGGAGGGCCTCCGGTCGGCGTCCGCGCGCCAGACGGCATACACGTGGCGGCGTACGCTGTCGCAGACCGGCAGCAGCCGCACGCCCGGCGGGACCGGGCCGCGGCCCAGCTTCGGCGCCACGCACACGCCGAGTCCGGCCTCCACGAAGGCCAGTTGGGTGTGGTGCTCCTCGGCGATGTGGGCGATGCGCGGCTCGATGCCCGTGCCGCGCAGGGTGAAGACCAGCCACTCGTGGCAGAACTGCCCCTCGTTCCAGGAGATCCAGTCGTCGTCGCCGAATTCGGCGAGGGAGATTCCGGAGCTCCCGGAGTCCCCGGATTCCCCGGTCCGGTCGGCCAGGCGGTGACCGGCCGGTACCGCGATGTCGACGGTGTCGTCGAGCAGGTGGGTCCGGGTGAGCTCGGCGGGCACCGGCATCCGCTTGTTGTGCCAGTCGATCGCCAGCGCCAGGTCGAGGTCCCCGCGCACGACGGCCGCCATGCTCTCCTCGGGCTCCTGCTCGCGCACCCGGACCCTCAGCTCCGGGTGCCCGGCGCGCAGCGCGGCCAGGACCTGGGGCAGCAGCCCGCGCATGGCGGTCGGAAAGGCGCCGATCCGCAGCTCGCCCACGGCACAGCCCCGCTGGGCCTCGACATCGGCCTGGGCGAGCTCCACCTGGGAGATGATCCGGGCGGCGTGATCGGCGAGCAGCCGTCCGGCGTCGGTGAGCCGGACCCCGCGCCCGTTCCTGGCCAGCAGCGGCTGGCCGACCTCGCGCTCCAGCTTGGCCATCTGCTGGGACACGGCGGAGGTGGTGACGTGGAGGCCGTCGGCCGCGCCGCTGACCGAACCGTGGCGGGCGAGGGCGTCGAGGGTGCGCAGGCGCTCCAGGTTCAACATGTAAGCAATGCTACGGCGTCACCCAGAGAAACTCTCGCTTGTCCTACGAAGTTGATACGAGCACAGTAAGGGGCATGAGCGCACCGACCACCCCCGGACCGACCCTCCCGGCCACCTCCCCGGCAACCGCCACGTCCCCCGCCGCGATCAGCACGGCCGCCACCGCCCGGCGCCGGGGCGCCCTCCTCGACTGGCGGGTCCGGTTCGCGATCCTTTCGGTCGTCTGGGGCTTCAGCTTCCTCCTGATCAAGGTCGGCACGGAGGCGTACGCGCCCTTCCAGGTGGCGCTCGGCCGGGTGGCTTTCGGCGCGCTCGCCCTCGTCGCGGTGCTGCTGGTGCGCCGCGAGCCGCTCCCCCGGGGACTGCGCACCTGGGGCCACCTGAGCGTAGCGGCGCTCCTGCTCAACACCGCCCCGTTCTCGCTCTTCGCGTACGCGGAGCTGAGCATCCCCTCCAGCCTGGCCGGCATCTGCAACGCCACCTCGCCGCTGTGGGGCATGGCGCTGTCGCTGGTCGCCCTCTCGGAGGACCGCCCGACGCGCCGCCGCGTGGCCGGGCTGGGCCTGGGCTTCCTCGGCGTCCTCACCGTCCTCGGCGCCTGGCAGGGCTTCTCAGGCGTCGACGGCAAGGGCACCGCGCTCGCCCTGCTGGCGTCCCTTTGCTACCCCGTCGGCTGGATCTACGTGCGGCGCACGCTGGCCGGGACCCCCGGCTCCCCGGTGGCCCTGACCGGCGGCCAGCTCATGATCTCCACGCTCCAGCTCGCGCTCGCGAGCGCGGTGTTCAGCTCGGCCCCGAGCTCGTTCCCCCTCTGGCCGACCCTGTCGGTGATCGCGCTGGGCGCCCTCGGCACGGGCATGGCCCTGCAGATGCAGTACGGGCTGGTGACGGAGGTCGGCCCGACCACCGCCCAGATGGTCACCTACTTCATCCCGGTCATCGCCACCACGGCGGGCGTCCTGGTGCTCGGCGAGCAGCTCCACTGGAACACCCCGGTCGGCGCCGCGATCGTCCTGGCCGGCGCGGCCCTCACCCAGACCCGCCCCGCGCCCCGCAAGCCGCCCTGCTGACCGCGGGGCACCCCGGTCCCGGCGCCAGGACGGGACGGCCCCGGACCGACCTGACCGGCCGGTCGGGTCGGTGGGGCCGACCGCACGAGCCGGACCGGTCGGGGCGCACGGTACCTCCGTGGCACGGCCGGAGCGCCGGGCGGCCTCCAGGGCTCGTGTTCGCGCCGTACGGGTCGGCCCCGGCCGGGCCGCGGGGCCCTGCGGGGCCGACCCGCCGGGAGTCGGCCCCGGGCCCGGCCCTGAGGGCCCGTCGTCAGTCGTACCGCACGCCCGCCGCCCGCGGCCGGACCGCCTCGGCCACCGCGTCGGCCAGGCCCGGCACCTCCTCGACGGCCAGTTGCGACACCGTCAGCCGCACTCCGGGCCCCGCCTCGACCCGGAAGACCGCCCCGGGCGACACCGCCCATCCGGCGGCGAGCAGTCGCGTCACCACCACCGTCTCGTCGACCACCGGCACCCAGACGTTCAGCCCGCTGCGCCCGTGCGCCCGCACCCCCCGCTCCCGCAGCGCCTCGACCAGCGCATCCCGCCGGTCCGCGTACGAACGGGACACTGCCACCGGGTCCACCGCGCCCGAGGTCCACAGCTCCACCACCGCGTACTGCAGCAGCCGGCTCACCCAGCCCGGCCCCAGCCGCTGCCGCCCGCGCAGCCGGTCCAGCGTGACCGCGTCGCCGGTCAGCACCGCGAGCCGCAGGTCCGGCCCGTAGGCCTTCGCCGTGGACCGGACCAGCACCCAGTGCCGGGTCACCCCGCCCAGCGGATGCAACGGCAGGTCGACGATCCCGTGACCGTGGTCGTCCTCGACCAGCAGCACCTCGGGGTACTGCGCCAGCAGGGTCCGCAGCTCCCGCGCCCGCTCCGCGCCCACCACGGCGCCGGTCGGGTTCTGCGCCCGCGCGGTCACCACCAGGGCCCTCGCACCGGCCGCCAGTGCCCGGGCGACCGCGTCGGTCCGGGGCCCGTCGTCGTCCACCGCCACCGGGAGCACGCGCAGCCCGAGCGCCGGGACCAGGTCCAGCGCTCCGCCCCACCCCGGGTCCTCGACGGCCACCGCGTCCCCCGCCCGCAGGTGGGCGGTGAGGACCCGCTCGATCCCGTCCAGCGCGCCCGAGGTCACCGCAACCGGCCCCGGCGGCACCCCGTCCGCGTCGAAGCCGGCCCGGGCGAGACGGTCGAGCTCCGGGGCGACCGGGCCCGCCCCGTAGAGGGTGGGGGCCCGCGCGTACCGCCGGGCGGCAGCCGCCAGCGGCCCCTCCAGCGCGGGGAGCAGCGCCACGTCCGGATTGCCCTCCGCGAGGTCCCGTACGCCCGCCGGCACCACCATCCGCAGCGCGTCGCGCGGCGTGCTCGACGGGCGGGACCTCACCCGGCTGCCGCGCCGCCCGTCGGTCTCGATGACCCCGCGCTCGCGCAGCGTCCGGTACGCGGCGGCCACGGTGTTGGGGTTCACCCCGAGATCGCCCGCGAGCTCGCGCATGGGCGGCAGCAGTGAACCCGGCGGGAGCGCGCCCGAGGCCACGCCCGCCTCCACCGCGGCCGCGATATCCGATGCGCGGCTTCCTGTGATTCGATACTCTCCTAGCACAAACCACAGTATGCACTAGTGCAATGGGAGTCGGCCATGACCGCCACGCCAGCCACGGAGACGCCCGGGCCCACCGATCGGGCCGAGAGGGCCGAGAGGACCGAGTCGGCCGGAAGCTACGAGCCCACCGACCTCACCGTCCCCAGCCGCTCCCGCGACCGGGCACGCTACGACCGCGAGACGGTCCACTCGATACTCGACGGGGCCTACATCTGCCACCTCGGCTTCGTCCGTGACGGCGCGCCCGTGGTCCTGCCCACGCTGTTCGCCCGGGTCGGCGAATCGCTCTACATGCACGGCTCCACCGGCTCCCGCCCGCTGCTCGCGGCCGGCCGCACCGACCCGGGCCTGCCCGTCTGCGTGACCGTGACCCACGTCGACGGGCTGGTCCTGGCCCGCTCGGCCTTCCACCACTCGCTCAACTACCGCTCGGTGGTCGTGCACGGCACCGCCCGCCAGGTGACCGACGAGGACGAGTGCCGCACGGCCCTGGACGCCATGATCGACGCCGTCGCCCCGGGCCGCTCCGGCGACGTCCGGCCCGCCAACGCCAAGGAGCTCGCCGCCACCGCGGTGATCCGCGTGGACCTCACCGAGGTGTCCGCGAAGCTCCGCAACGGCCCGGTGAACGACGACGCCGAGGACCTGCACCTGCCCCACTGGGCGGGCGTGGTTCCGGTCGCCCCGGCGTACGGGACCCCGGTGCCCGCCGCGGACCTGACCCCCGGCATCGCCGTCCCGGACTACCTCAGCGCGCTCTGAGGACTCCGCCGCACGGCGGTGGGAGCGACGGCCGCCGGCCGGCGGGACTCCGCCGCGATCAGCGCTCCCACCGCCGTCAGCAGCAGTACGGTGCCCAGCACCACCGCGCCGGTCAGCCGCTCCCCGAGGAGCAGGACCGCGATCACCGCCGCGCTCACCGGCTCGATCAGCATGATCACCGAGACGGTCGCGGCCCGCACGGCAGCGGCCCCGGTGAAGTAGAGCGCGTACGCCAGCGCCGTCGGCACGGTGGCGACGTACACCAGCAGCCACAGCACCCGGCCGAGGTCGGCGGTGTGCGGCAGCAGCCCCTCGACCGCGGCGAGCGGCAGCAGGCACACGGTGCCCACCGCGACCGACCAGGCGGTGGTCACCAGCGGGTCCCCGCCCGCTCCGCGCTGCCCCAGCCACCTGGCCCGCAGGGTCATCCCCGCGTACCCGGCGGCGGACAGCAGCGCCCAGCCGACGCCGAGCGGCCGCACCTCACCGCCGCCGCTGCCGAGCACCAGTACGGCCAGTCCTGCCAGCGCCCCCACGACGGCGGCCGCGCCGCCGCGGCCGAGGCGCTCGCCCATCCAGTACCGCGCCCCCAGCGCGATGATCACGGGCCCGGCGCCCAGGGTGACCACGGTGCCCACCGCGAGGCCGGTCTCGCGCACGGCGGCGAAGTAGGCGGCCTGGAAGAGGGTGAACAGCAGCCCGGTCCCGATCAGCGAGCCCGCCGAGGGCCGCACCCGCCCCGGGCCGGGACGGGACCCGCGCACGGCGAGCACCCCGAGCAGCACCACGAGCCCGCCCGCGCACCGCCAGAACGACAGGGCGAGCGGGCCGAGGTCACTGGCCAGGAACAGGAGGGAGGCGGCCGCCCCGGCGGTGCCCCAGGCGGCTCCGGCGACGACGAGGTACAGCAGACTGCGCCCGGCAGTGGGCGAATGGTTCGACACGAGATGTCTCCGCGCATGCGTGAAGGATGAAAGAAGCAGGTCATCGCTTCGCGGGCAGCACGGACCCGCCCGGGGACTCCCCGGGCCGGGTACCTGTCGTGGTGGCGCCGCCCGCGCTAGGCGGCGGGAGGCGGAAGCACGGTCGAATGCATGGTCGCCACCCTAGGCCGTGGTCGTCTCACGGTCCAGCACGGCCGAGAGGGCCGCCGGCGGCGGGGCCGGCCGGGAGGACTGGGCGATGAACGCACCGCCCAGCACCAGACCGCCGCCGACGATCTGCCAGGTCGACAGGTGCTCACCGAGCAGGATCCAGGCCAGCACGGTGGCGACGACCGCCTCCAGGAAGGCGACGACGCCCGCGACCTGCGGCGAGAGCCTGCGCACCGAGACCACACCGGTCAGGTAGGCGAAGACGGTCGCGATCAGCACCACCCAGGCGAGCAGCACCGCCGCGGGCATCATGGTGCCGCCCACGGAGGCCTGGCCGCCCAGCACCTGCCAGTCGATCTCCCACGGCCGGGCGATCACCGTCATGACCAGGGCGCCGATGAGCATGCCGTACGCGATCACCCCGAGCGGGTCGGGGGCGTCGTCCCCGTCGGCACCCTGGTCGGCGAAGACGAAGTAGAAGGCCTGGCAGCAGGCGGCGGCCAGGCCGAAGAGCACGCCGAGCAGGTCCAGGCTCAGCCCGGCCCAGATCTCGACCACGCAGGCCAGGCCGACGACGGCGACGGCCGCGCCCGCGGCGGCGCCGCGCGTCACGGGCTTGCGCTGCACGAAGCGGATGTAGCCGAGCAGCAGGGCCGGGCCCAGGTACTCCAGCAGCAGGGCCACGCCGACGGGGATCCGGGACAGGGAGGCGAAGTAGAAGGCCTGCACGCCGGCGACGGCGACCAGCCCGAAGCCCGCGAGCAGCGCGGGCCTGCGCAGGAGGAGGTCGCGGTGGCGCCAGGCCAGCGGGGACAGCACGAGCGCCGCCCCGGCCACCCTGAGCCAGACCATGTGGAGCGGGTCCAGACCCGCCTCGATCAGCGGCTTCGCTGCCACTCCGGAACCACCGAACGCGAACGCCGAAACGAGGGCGAGGCCCAGTCCGGCATTTCTCCCTGACGCTTGCATCCGGCCATCATGGCAGGGCAGGTCAGCACCGTCACGGGGGTGACACCTGTTGAGACGGAGTCGAGATCACGCCCCGCCGACCCCCGCCATTTCTGACAGGTCGTCAGTATTGAATGTTCCGCCCGCCGGGGCTACCTTCCGCCGCACGTACCCGACGAGAAGGGGTGGTCGCATGGCTGAAGTCACCGCGGAATCACGCATCGAGGCGTCCGCCGCGCAGCTCTGGTCCCAGCTGACGGACTGGGACGCGTACGGGCAGTGGAGCATGACCCACACGAACTTCCCCAAGGGCGGTCCCGAGACCCTGGCGGTCGGGTCCACCTTCGCGGAGAACATGAAGATGATGGGCTTCCCGGCCGAGGTCCTGTGGACCGTCTCCGAGCTGGAGGCCGAGCGCCTCTTCGCCATCACCGGCAAGGGGCCGATGGGCGTGGCCGTCCTCACCAGGTACACCCTGACCCCGGACGGCGAGGCCACCACGGTCCGCATCGACGGCGAGTTCACCGGGGCCGCCGTCTCCCTGATGGCCGGGAAGCTCAAGGACTCGGCCACCGCCGCACTGAACGAGTCGCTGCGCAAGCTGGCCGGCCTCGTGGTCTGACCACCGGCCACGCACACCCTGCACACGAAGGCGCGCCCCGCGGGATGAACC
>NZ_JBSGXU010000216.1:0-13046 GCF_053610205.1 Streptomyces sp. NPDC054932
TCGGGGGGGGGCCCCCTGGGGGGGGGCGGGGGGGGGGGGCGCCCCCCCCCCCCCCCCGCTCCGGGTCAGAGGTACTGACCGGTGTTTGCCACCGTGTCGATGGAGCGTCCGGTGTCCGCGCCTTGCTTTCCGGTGACGAGGGTGCGGATGAATACGATCCGCTCGCCCTTCTTTCCGGAGATGCGGGCCCAGTCGTCCGGGTTGGTGGTGTTGGGCAGGTCCTCGTTCTCCTTGAACTCGTCCACGCAGGCCTGGAGCAGGTGGGAGACCCGCAGGCCCTTCTGGTTGTGTTCGAGGAATGCCTTGATCGCCATCTTCTTGGCACGGTCGACGATGTTCTGGATCATCGCGCCCGAGTTGAAGTCCTTGAAGTAGAGGACTTCCTTGTCGCCGTTGGCGTACGTGACCTCGAGGAAGCGGTTCTCCTCGGTTTCGGCGTACATCTGCTCGACGACGGTCTGGATCATGCTGTGGACGGTGCCGTCCTTGGAGCCCTGGTGTTCGGACAGGTCGTCCGTGTGCAGGGGCAGCGAGGCCTTGAGGTACTTCGCGAAGATGTCCTTCGCGGCCTCGGCGTCCGGACGCTCGATCTTGATCTTCACGTCGAGGCGGCCGGGGCGCAGGATGGCCGGGTCGATCATGTCCTCGCGGTTGGAGGCGCCGATGACGATGACGTTCTCCAGGCCTTCCACGCCGTCGATCTCGGCGAGCAGCTGGGGGACGATGGTGTTCTCCACGTCCGAGCTGACGCCGGATCCGCGGGTGCGGAAGAGGGATTCCATCTCGTCGAAGAAGACGATGACGGGGGTTCCCTCGCTGGCCTTCTCGCGGGCACGCTGGAAGACGAGGCGGATGTGCCGCTCGGTCTCGCCGACGTACTTGTTGAGGAGTTCGGGGCCCTTGATGTTCAGGAAGTAGGACTTCCCGGCGGGCTGGCCGGTCACCTCGGCGACCTTCTTGGCAAGGGAGTTGGCGACGGCCTTGGCGATGAGCGTCTTGCCGCAGCCGGGCGGGCCGTAGAGCAGGATGCCCTTCGGGGGCCGCAGTTCGTGTTCCTTGAAGAGGTCCGGGTAGAGGTAGGGGAGCTCGACCGCGTCGCGGATCAGCTCGATCTGGTCGCCCAGGCCGCCGATCTTGTCGTAGTCGATGTCCGGGACCTCTTCGAGGACGAGTTCTTCGACCTCGCTCTTGGGGACGACCTCGTAGACGTAGCCGGAGCGGGGTTCGAGCAGGAGGGCGTCGCCGGGGCGGATGGTGATGTCCAGGAGCGGCTCGGCGAGCCTCACCACCCTTTCCTCGTCGGTGTGCCCGACGACCAGGGCGCGCTCGCCGTCCTCGAGGATTTCCTTGAGGGTGACGATGTCCCCGGCCCGCTCGAATTCCATGGCCTCGACCACGTTGAGGGCCTCGTTGAGCATGACTTCCTGGCCGCGCCGGAGGTCTTCCGGGTCGACGCTGGGGCTGACGTTCACGCGGAGCTTTCGGCCTCCGGTGAAGATGTCGACGGTGCCGTCCTCGTTCGCCTGCAGGAAGACACCGAAACCGGCCGGCGGCTGTGCGAGCCGGTCGACTTCTTCCTTGAGGGCCACAATCTGGTCGCGGGCCTCACGGAGGGTATTCGCGAGTCGTTCGTTCTGTGCGGATACGCCGGCCAGGTTTGTCTGGAGCTCGACGATCCGCTCTTCGAGAATCCTCGTGTGTCGCGGAGAGTCGGCGAGCTTTCGTCGCAGGACGGCGATTTCCTGCTCGAGATAGGCAACCTGTCCGGCGGGGTCCTCGGACCCTCGCGCGGGCCGGATGCCGCGGTTGATGTCGTCGTCGTGGGCTGCCACGGTCCTCACCTCCTCCAAGGGGAGCTGGACGCTTCCTGACCCTACCTGGGCTGGTGGTGATTGAAACCCCTAGATCACAAAGACGGTAGAGGTGTGTCCGATCTTCACCCTTGCGTACTCCCTCACGCCAAGGAAATACCCACCCATCAAACTAGGGATGCAGCCGGTTGTAAGGTCGAACTGTTCAACACCCGTCAGGGCTCGCGCGACTTGCTGCGGGTTGTGACCGGGATGGATCACTCAGCGCAGGGAACGGCAGGAGATATGACCGTGCAGCAGGAGGCTCCGACGGGCGGTGTCGGCGAGGCCGGCGAGCCGCTCGAGGTCTGGATCGATCAGGACCTGTGCACCGGGGACGGCATCTGCGCGCAGTACGCGCCTGAGGTGTTCGAGCTGGACATTGATGGTCTGGCGTATGTGAAGAGCGCGGAGGACGAGCTCCTGCAGGAGGTGGGGGCGACCACTCCGGTTCCGCTGACGCTGCTCCAGGACGTGGTCGACTCGGCGAAGGAGTGCCCGGGTGACTGTATTCACGTAAGGCGCGTTTCGGACAGGGTGGAAGTCTTCGGTCCCGACGCGGAGTGACGTTTCAAACACTCCTGGCGGCCGACTCCGTCAGCTCCTGGCGGAATTTTCCGTCGTGCCAGCGCCACTTGGCGAGCTGTTTCGTGTCGGGGCTGTAGCGGGGCACGTCGGGTGAGGAGTAGCCGACGAGGGTGGCCGTGACGATCCCGTCGCGCACGGTGAGCCCGGTGGCGGTCTGTCGCCGGGCGGTGTCGAGCAGGGTGGCGACGACGCGGGGGCGGGCGCCTTCGGCCGGGTCCTGGGTGAGTACGTAGATCGCGTGGGGCGGGGTGCCGGAGCCGGCGTCGCAGCGGACGGCGGCCACGGTCTCGGGGCGGCCGTCGCCGTCGAGGTCGCCCTGGGCGCTGGTGGTGACGGTCTGCGGGGTGCCTCTGCAGTCGAGGGGGTAGGTGACGCCTGCCGGGTCGGGGGCGGCTGCTGCCCGGGGGCCCTTGGCTGCGGGTTCCCCGGTGGTCGCCGGAGTGCCGGTGGCGGGCTGTACGAGTCCTGCGGCGGCTATGACGGCGGCCATGGCGGTGGCCGTGGCGAGCCAGTGGACGGGCCTGGCGCCGGTGTGCGCCAGGTTTCCCGTGGTCGGGTCCGGCTCGGCGGGGCTGTGCGGCACGCGGGGTGTCTCCTGTGCGAAGGGTGACGGGGAGCCAGCATCGTGCCACACCTCACACGGAGGTGGAACGGCTGGGTCCGGCACTGGTGCACGGACAACGAAAAGGCGCTGTGGCGCAGTTCCCGGGTGGGTCGGGGGAACTGCGCCACAGCGCCTTCGTGTTGGGTCTGCGGGGCCGTTATGCGGAGCGGTCGCTGCCGGGGCCGTCGTAGTCCTCGCCGTAGGCGCCCTTGGCGGGGCGGCGGCGGCGCATGGGGGGCTCGACTCCGTCCGCGAGGCGGCGGGCGGTGACGAGGAAGCCGGTGTGGCCGATCATCCGGTGGTCGGGGCGGACGGCGAGGCCTTCCACGTGCCAGTTGCGGATCATCGATTCCCAGGGCTGCGGCTCGGCGAAGCAGCCGATCTCGCGGATGGACTCGACGGTCTTGGAGAGCTGGGTGGTGGTGGCCACGTAGCAGCAGAGGATGCCGCCGGGGACCAGTGCCTTGGAGACGGCCTCCAGGCACTCCCAGGGGGCGAGCATGTCGAGGATGACCCGGTCGACGTCGGTGTCGGACAGGTTGTCCTGGAGGTCGCCGACGGTGAGCTGCCACGCGGGGTGGGGTCCGCCGAAGTAGCGTTCGACGTTGGCGGTGGCGATCTCGGCGAAGTCCGCGCGGCGCTCGTAGCTGTGGAGCATGCCCTGGTCGCCGATGGCGCGCAGCAGGAAGCTGCTCAGGGAGCCGGAGCCCACTCCCGCTTCCACGACGCGTGCGCCGGGGAAGATGTCGGCGAAGGCCAGGATCTGGCCCGCGTCCTTGGGGTAGACCACGGCGGCGCCGCGGGGCATGGACAGGACATAGTCGGGGAGCAGGGGTCGCAGCGCGAGGTATGCGACGTTGCCCGTGGTGCGGACAACGCTGCCTTCGGGAGCACCGATCAGCTCGTCGTGCGGGAAGGAACCCTTGTGGGTGTGGAAATTCTTCCCGGCTTCGAGCGTGAACGTGTAGTGGCGGCCCTTGGGGTCGGTGAGCTGTACCTGGTCCCCGACCTCGAAGGGCCCGCGTCGGCGGGCGGCACCGGTCGGTTCGGACATGTGAACAGTGTATTGGCTTCAGGACTGGGGCCGTGCCATGGCCTTCACGAAGGCTTTTTCGACGTCGAGGGTGGACAGGACGCCGTAGATGGTGCCGCCGGTTTCGAGGACGAGGTACTCGGTGGCGGGGGTGGCGCGGAGGTGGTCGAGGAGTTCTTCGCCGGTGAGGTCCGCTGAAACCTTCATGCCGTCGGTGAGGTCCTGGGCGAGGGTGCTGACGGCGACCCAGGGGCGGCGGTGTTCGGGGACGGAGGCGATGGCGGTTTCGCGGACGATGGCGGTGGGGTCGCCGTGTCCGTCGACGACGACGAGGGCGCGGGCGCCGGCTTCGTTGGCTCGGCGGAGGGCTTCGGAGAGGGGGGTGGCGTTCTCGACGGGGATGGCGCGTCGGGTGAGGGTGCGGGCGCGCAGTTCCGGGAGGTGTTCGCGCAGGCGGGCCATGCGCAGGCTGTTGCCGGCGCCGGTCCAGATGATGGCGGCGAGGATGGCGGCGAGCAGGGCGTCCATGACGGTGTTCATGCCGCCGATTTCCTCGGTGCGGTTGCCGAGGAATCCGGTGTGGGTGAGGAGGGGGAGGCCGAGGAGGACGGCGAGGGCGAGGCCGCGGCCGACCCAGGCGGCGGCGACGGTGCCGGCCATGGGCCTGCCGGTGATGCCCCAGATGACGGCGCGGAGCATGCGGCCGCCGTCGAGGGGGAGGCCGGGGAGGAGGTTGAAGGCCGCCACGAGGAGGTTGGAGATCATCAGGCCGGCGAGGAGGACGCCGGGGACGGTGGCGGGGTCGACGGCTTTCATGCCGAGGTAGAAGGCTCCGGCGAGGAGGAGGGAGAGCAGGGGGCCGACGAAGGCGAGGACGAATTCGCGGCCGGGTGTCTCGGATTCCTTTTCGATCTCGGAGACTCCGCCGAAGAACTGGAGCTGAATGCGGCGCACGGGCAGTTTGAAGCGCAGGGCTGCGACGGTGTGCGCGAGTTCGTGGACCAGGACGGAGGCGTAGAAGGCGACGGCGAAGAAGAGGGAGACGAGGTAGCGGACGGGTCCGAGGTCGGGCAGGACGCGGTCGAGCTGGTCGCCGAAGACCCAGGTGATGAGGGCGGCGACGAGGAACCAGCTGGGCGAGACGTAGACGGGTACGCCGAAGGGGCGGCCCATGAGGAGTCCGCCGCCCGGTCCGGAGCGCTTGCCTGCGCGCTCGCCGGTTTCGTCGGTGTCTGCCACGGCTGTCCTTCGTTCGGTGCTGGTGTTTCCAGTGTGGTTCTGTTCGCGTTCGTGGTGGTGGTGTAGCGGGTTGTGATGCTCCGATCATGCAGTGCGAGGGGGCTTGGCGTCGATGGTATGCGCGTGCTGTCGGCGGTGGGTCGTAGGGTTTTGTGCATGACGACGAGCCCCGGTGCTGTGCCTGGCGCAGCCGATGCCGATGCGCGGAGCGCTGTGGCGCCCACTTCGCTCTCCCCTTCGCGGGCGAGCGATTTCATGCAGTGCCCGCTGCTGTACCGGTTCCGGGTGATCGACAGGCTGCCGGAGAAGCCGAGTGCGGCGGCGACGCGCGGGACGCTGGTGCACGCGGTGCTGGAGCGGCTTTTCGACCGTCCGGCGCAGGAGCGGACGGCGCCGGCGGCCAAGGCGCTGGTGCCCGGGCAGTGGGACCGCCTGCTGGAGTCGAAGCCGGAGCTGACGGAGCTGTTCCCGGAGGGTGACGAGGGGGCGGCGCTGGCGCGCTGGCTGACGGAGGCCGAGGCGCTGGTCGAGCGGTGGTTCACGCTGGAGGACCCGACGCGGCTGGAGCCGGTGGAGCGGGAGTTCTTCGTGGAGACCGAGCTGGAGTCGGGGCTGCGGTTGCGCGGGATCATCGACCGGGTGGACGTGGCGCCGACGGGTGAGGTGCGGATCGTCGACTACAAGACGGGGAAGGCGCCGCGGCCGGAGTATGCCGAGGGTGCGCTGTTCCAGATGAAGTTCTACGCGCTGGTGGTGTGGCGGCTGAAGCAGGTGGTGCCGCGGCGGCTGCAGCTGGTGTATCTGGGCAGTGGGGACGTGTTGACGTACGACCCGGTGGTGGCGGACCTGGAGCGGGTGGAGCGCAAGCTGCTCGCGCTGTGGGAGGCGATCCGGGAGGCGACGGAGACGGGTGAGTGGCGGCCGCGGCCCACGAAGCTGTGCGGCTGGTGTGATCATCGGGCGGTGTGTCCGGAGTTCGGCGGGACTCCCCCGCCCTATCCTCTGGTGATCTCCCCCGGACGCCCCGGGGAGGTTCCCCCTGCGCGGGAGGGGGCGGAGCTCCCGGCGGAGTCCTGATCTTGGTGTCAGGGCAGAATGGACGGGCCCGCCGTAGCCGTCCGACGAATACGAGGTAGACCCCGTGGCCATCCGCGTCCTGCTGGTCGACGACCAGCCACTCCTGCGCACCGGCTTCCGGATGATCCTGGAGGCGGAGGAGGACCTGGCGGTGGTCGGTGAGGCCGGGGACGGTCTGCAGGCGCTGGACCAGGTGCGTGCGCTGCAGCCCGATGTGGTGCTGATGGACATCCGGATGCCGCGGATGGACGGGGTGGAGGCGACCCGGCAGATCACCGGTCCGGAGCGCAACGGGCCGGCGAAGGTGCTGGTGCTGACCACGTTCGATCTGGACGAGTACGTGGTGGAGGCGCTGCGGGCGGGGGCGAGCGGCTTCCTGCTGAAGGACGCGCCGGCCAATGAGCTGGTGCAGGCGATCCGGGTGGTCGCGGCGGGTGAGGCGATGCTCGCGCCGAGCATCACGCGGCGGCTGCTGGACAAGTACGCGGGGCATCTGCCGTCGGGCGAGGAGAGCCTGCCGGACACGCTGGGGACGCTGACCGAGCGCGAGGTCGAGGTGCTGAAGCTGGTGTCCCGCGGGCTGTCGAATGCGGAGATCGCGGCGGATCTGTTCGTGAGCGAGACGACGGTCAAGACGCATGTGGGGCACGTGCTGACGAAGCTGGGGCTGCGGGACCGGGTCCAGGCGGCGGTGTACGCGTACGAGAGCGGCCTGGTGCGGCCGGGGGCGCAGTAGCCCTGCGCCTGTGCGCCTGCGGCGCGCCCGGCCTCCGGTGCCCCCCTGTGTCCGAGGGGGCGGCACTGCTGCGGGGCCGGCCGTACCGCGCGCCCCGCCCCGGACTTCGGTCGGCCCGCATGTGTCGGACCGCTGCACGGGCGAGTGGGCCGAAGGGGCGCGCCGGGGAGTGAGGGCGAACGCGCGGAGGAAATGCGAGGAACGAGCATTTCCGAGCACGTACGCCCTCACGAGCCGGCAAGAGGCGCCCCGGAGGCGAAGCGGGCCCTGAAGGAGAGGGCGGCTCAGCCCTTGCTGATCTCCCAGAAGCGGAAGACCGTCGAGGCGTCGAGGGACCACTGCAGGCCGTTCACGTTCTGGCGGGTGACGGCGTACTGCTTGCCCTGCCAGAGCGGGAGGAGCGGGAGCTCGTCGGCGACGATGTCCTGGAGGCGGTTGTAGTCCGTGTTGGCCGCGGCGCGGTCGGACTTCGCGGAGGTCGACGGGATGATGGTCCCGGTGATCTCCTTGTTGTCGTAGTTGTTGTTGAGGACGTTGCCCGGGCCGAAGAACGGCTGGGTGAAGTTGTCGGCGTCCGGGTAGTCGGGCACCCAGCCCTTGACGTAGATGCCGTACTTGCCGGCCTGGATGTCCTTCTCGTACTGCTCGTACTCGACGGACTTGACGTCGGCCTCGAAGAGACCGCTGTCGTTGAGCTGCTTGGCGATGACCTCGAACTGCTGGTCGGTGGAGGGACCGTAGCGGGACGGGGTGGAGTACAGGGTGACCTTGACCTTGCCGTTGATGTTGGCGGCCTTGAGGACGGCCTTGGCCTTCTCGGGCTGCGGGGTGCCGCCGTAGCGGTCGAAGAACGGCGTCGTGTGGCCGGCGATGCCGGTCGGCACGATGGAGTACAGGGCGGTGGCGGTGCCCGCGTACACGTCCTTGACGAGGGCTTCGCGGTCCACGAGGTAGGCGATGGCCTTGCGGACGGGGAGCTTGCCGACGACGGGGTCGTTGACGTTGAACACCATGTGCTCGACCTCGGCGCCGGTGCCCTGGACGACGTCGACCTTGTTGTCGCCGGTCTTGGTCGAGGCGAGGGCGGCGATGTCCTTGGCTGCGAGGCCGCGGAACGCGAAGTCGACGTCGCCGCTCTCCAGGACCGTCTTGAGGCCGGCCTGGTCGCCGTTGAAGAACTTCAGCGTGACGCCGGTGTTCTTGGCCTTGGCCTTGCCGGTGTACGACTCGTTGACGGAGAAGGTGGCGCTCTTCTCGCTGAAGGAGTCGAGCTTGTAGACGCCGGAGCCGATGGCCTTGTTGTCGGAGCGGAGCTTGTCGGCCGGGTACTCGGTGTGGTCGACGATGGAGCCCGCGCCCGACGCGATCTTGCTGGGGAAGGTGGCGTCGGAGGTCTTGAGCCGGAAGACGATGGTCTTGTCGTCGGGGGCGTCGATGCCCGCGATCGACGAGAGCATCACGGCCGGGCCGTTCTCGTCGTTGATCTTCAGCGTGCGCTCGAAGGAGAACTTGACGTCCTTCGAGGTGAGGCTGTGGCCGTTGCTGAACTTCAGGCCGGGCTTCAGGACGCACTTGTAGAGCTTGCTGTCACCGCCCTCGAAGCTGCAGGTCTGCGCGGCGTCGGGCTCGGGGGTGGTTCCGCCCTTGGGGAAGCTCAGCAGCGACTGGAAGACGTTGTTGAACAGCAGCCAGGAGCCCGGGTCGTAGCCCGATGCCGGGTCGGTGGACTTCACCTTGTCGGATATGCCCATGACCACACCCTTGCCGCTGCCGGCATTGGAGCCATCGGTCGAACCGCAACCGCTGAGCAGCGCGGCGGCGGTGGCTGCGCCGAGCGGGGCCGCCAGCCACTGGTTACGTCGATTCACGCGAACGTCCTTCACAGTCGAACTGTTTCGTTGCTCCGGCCCGCGACATCCGCTGCCGGTCATTGCCTTGCTCAGCCGCTTACGCCGCGGCCGAGCTCCCACAACTGGAGGTCGGAGATGGCGTTGACCGACCACTCCACTCCGGTGATCCCGTCGCGTGCGGCGACGTACTGCTTGCCCTGCCACAGGGGCAGGACGGGGACGTCGTCGGCGACGATGTCCTGCATCTCCGTGATCGCGGGAACGGCGACGTTACGGTCGACCGCGCGCCGGGATTCGGGGATGAGCCTGCTGCGCACCGCGCTGTTGGCGTACGGCGTGCCCAGGAAGTTGTCCTGCTCCAGGAACGGGGCGAGGAAGTTGTCGGCGTCCGGGTAGTCGGGGAACCAGCCGAGCCCGTAGGCGGCGTGGTCGCCCTTCTTCTGGGCGGGGCGGAAGTCCGCCCACTCGCTTCCCTGGACGGTGATGTCGAAGAGCTGGGTGGAGTTCAGCTGGGCCTTGAGGGCCTCGAACTCGGCGGCCGTGCCGTCGCCGTAGTGGTCGCTGGTGTAGTTCAGGGTCAGCTTGACCGGGGTCTTTATCCCGGCCTCCTTCAGCAGGGCGGCGGCCTTGGGCGTGTTGGCCTCGCCGTACTTGTTGTAGAAGGAGTTGACGTGGCCCGTCACGGTGGTGGGGACCAGCGAGTAGAGCGGCTGGGCGGACTTGCCGTAGACCTTGGAGATGAGCTGGCCGCGGTCGACGGCGGCCGCGAGGGCCTGGCGTACAGCCTTCTCCTTGACGACCGGCGCCTCGGTGTTGAAGCCGAGGTAGCGGATCTCCAGACCGGGCATCGGGACCAGCTTGACGCCCTTGGGCGGCTTGACGCTGAACTCGTTGACCTGAGCGGGCGACAGGGTGCGGGAGACCATGTGGATCTTCCCGTCGGCGAGTGCCTTGCCCATGGCCGGGGAGTCGGGATACGTGCGCAGTTCGACCTTGTCGTTCTGCAGCTTGATGTCGCCCTTGTAGTGCGGGTTCTTGGTGAAGACGGCGCGGACCAGCTGGTTGCCCTTGACCTCGGCCTTCATCGTGTACGGGCCGGAGCCGTCCACGGCGAAGCCCTCGCGGAGCTTCTTGGCGTCGTAGTTCTTCTCGCTGACGATGCCGGCGGCGGGGGTGGAGAGCTTGAAGGGGAAGGTCGCGTCCGGGGTCTTCAGGTGGAAGACGACGGTGTCGGCGCCCTTGACCTCGACGTTGTCGAGGGTGGAGAGCAGCGAGGACGGGCCGTTCTCGTCCTTGATGGCGCGGACCCGGTCGATGGAGAACTTGACGTCCTTGGCGGTGAGGGGCTCACCGTCGGCGAACTTCAGCCCGGGGCGCAGCGTGCAGCGGTAGCTCTCGTTGCCGGAGTCGGTGAAGCGGCAGGCGGAGGCCGCTTCGGGGACGGGCTGGCCGCCGCCGCGCGGGGTGTGCATCAGCGTCTGGACGGTCTGGCGCAGGACGTTCCAGGCGCCGGCGTCGTAGGCGTACGCGGGGTCGAAGGGGGCGGGAGCGAAGTCTGCGGCCTCGAACCGATCGGTGGTTCCGACGACGATCGCTCCGGATCCTGCTCCTCCGCCGCTCGCGCTGCCGCATGCGGCCAGCGCGGGGGTGAGCAGTCCGGCCGCGGCCGTCAGCACCATGGTCTTGCGGTTCATGCTGGAAGTACTCCCTGTAACCGGCACTTGGTCAAAGCGGCGTAGAGGGCACTTCGCGGCGGTCGCCCGTTCGGGGCGGAACGATCGGGCCGGTGTAGTGACGATCGGTCCACGCGGCCTCGGCACAGGGGTGTGTGTCGGGGTCGGCTGAGGTGCGGCGTAGTGCCCGCGTCGACACTAGTGGTCCGGGACGGGATGGCTGGAACTGACCGGACTTGGGGCGTAATCGCACCGTGATCGGAGCGAACTGCCTGTTCACTCGCAGGGCTGCGCAGATTCGGTCAGGGGCTGATCAATCCGGACACAAGGGAAGGGTCAGGGGGGTCGGGACAGGTCCGTCAGGGGGTTGACGGGTGACCAATGTCACCCTGAGCGACCGCCCCGGAGAGGATGGAATTTCAGCCTCCGGGGCATGTGACGGAAGATCCTTCCGTTGGATCTCGATCCTGCGCGCGTTCCGTTCGGTACGGAGCGTGCCTGGAGGATGCCGGTGTGTGGCGGAGGGCGGCGGTGCGTGTCGGCCGTCGCGCTCAGTTCATCGGGGCGATGAGCGAGCGCAGGAACGCCAGGTCCACGTCCTCCAGCGAGCGCACGACCGTACGCCCGGGGGCGGGTTCGATCACGCCGACCGAGGGGATGGCCACGACCCGGCAGCCGGCGGCCTCGGCGGCCGCCACACCGGTGCGCGTGTCCTCGATGACGGCGCACCTCGAGGGGTGGGCGCCCAGCGACTGCGCGGCGAACAGGTACGGGTCGGGGTGCGGCTTGGTGCGGGCCACCTCGTCACCGGCCACGGTCATCGTGAAGCGGTCACGGCCGAGGGTGAGCAGGACCTGGTCGATGACCCGGCGGTGGGAGGCGGAGACGAGGGCGGTGGGCACGTTGTGCCGGGCCAGCTCGGTCAGCAGCCGCTCGGCGCCGGGCATCAGCGGCACCCGGTCGGCGATACGGGCCTCGAAACGCTCGTTGAGCAGGACGCTCAGCTCGGCGAGGCCGATGGCGGCGCCCGTCGCCTCGATCAGGAAGGCCGCGCTGCGGCTCATCGGGCCACCGACGACCACGTCGCGCCAGGACTCCTCGAGCCGGTGCCCGAGCTCCTGGAAGATCTCCGCCTCGATCTCCCACCAGAAGCCTTCGGTGTCCACCAGGGTGCCGTCCATGTCGAGCAGCACCGCCTGCAGGGCCGAGCCGTCGGCCGTACGGGCGACGGGGGCGGGAACGGTGCTCGTCATGCGCATGCCTCTCAGAAGGGACGAGAAGGCCGGTCACCTCTTCCGCCGGGGCATACCACCCCGGGGAACAGGCGACCGGCCTGTATGGGACCGACAAGTGTACGTCTCAGGAGCTCAGCGTGCGTTGAAATACTTCGCTTCGGGGTGATGAATCACGATCGCGTCGGTGGACTGCTCCGGGTGGAGCTGGAACTCCTCCGACAGGTGGACCCCGATCCGCTCCGGCTCCAGGAGGGCGGCGATCTTCGCGCGGTCCTCCAGGTCGGGGCAGGCGCCGTAACCGAGCGAGAAGCGGGCGCCGCGGTACTTGAGGTCGAACATGTCCTCGACCTTCGCCGGGTCCTCGCCGCCGAATCCGAGCTCGGAGCGGACCCGGGCGTGCCAGTACTCGGCCATGGCCTCGGCGAGCTGGACGGACAGGCCGTGCAGCTCCAGGTACTCGCGGTAGGAGTCCGACTCGAACAGCTTGGCCGTGGCCTCGCCGATCTTCGAGCCGACGGTGACCACCTGGAGGCCGACGACATCGGTCTCGCCTGATTCCTCCGGGCGGAAGAAGTCCGCGAGGCACAGACGGCGGCCGCGGCGCTGGCGGGGGAAGGTGAAGCGGGTCCGCTCGTTGCCCTCCTCGTCCAGGATGATCAGGTCCTCGCCCTTGGAGACGCAGGGGAAGTACCCGTAGACGACCGCGGCCTCCAGGAGGTTCTCGGTGTGCAGCTTGTCCAGGAGGCCGCGCAGGCGCGGACGGCCCTCGTTCTCGACGAGCTCCTCGTACGTGGCCCCGCCCGCGCGGGCCTGCTTGAGGCCCCACTGGCCCTTGAAGAGGGCGCCCTCGTCGAGCCAGGAGGCGTAGTCCTTGAGCGGGATGCCCTTGACCACGCGGGTGCCCCAGAACGGCGGGGTGGGGACCGGGTTGTCGACGGAGACGTCGGAGCGGCCGCCCGGCTCCTCGGCCTCCTCCACCTGGAGGACGGGGGTGTCGCGCTTGGCGACGCGGCGCTGCTTGAGCTCGGGCAGGGACGCTCCGGGGACGCCGCGCTTCACCGCGATCAGGGCGTCCATGAGGCGCAGGCCCTCGAAGGCGTCGCGGGCGTAGCGGACCTCGCCCTCGTAGATCTCGTGGAGGTCCTGTTCGACGTAGGCGCG
>NZ_JBSGXU010000217.1:0-12926 GCF_053610205.1 Streptomyces sp. NPDC054932
AGCGCGCCGAGCCGCCCGTGCACGCCGAGCCCGCCGAGCCCGCCGAGCCCGCCGAGCCCGCCGAGCCCGCCGAGCCCGCCGAGCCCGCCGAGCCCGCCGGGCCGGCCGAGCCCGCCCGGCCCGCAGCACCAGGAGAGGAGCACGCCGGACATGCCGACCCCCGACCCCCAAGCCCCCGCTCCCGCAGGAGGCGCCGACCCGTGCGACAGCAGCGCGCTGGACGTCGTCGCGTACTACCACCACCCGGTCAAGGCCCCCCTGCTGCGCGAGGTGATGCTGCCGCTCGCCGCCGCCACCGCCGCGGACGGGACCGCCGCCCACGTGGAACGGCACTGGCTGCACGGCCCGCACCTGCGGCTGCGCCTGCAGGACACCGACCCCGCCCGGGTGGCCGACACCGCCGCGGCCGCGGCCGGCCGCATCCGCGCCTGGCTGCACACGCACCCCTCGCACAGCGACCTCACCGAGGCCCAGCTCCTGGAACGGGCCGCTGAGGCCGGGCGCGCCGAACTCGTCGCCCCGCCCCACGGCCCGGTCCACCCCGACAACACGGTCCGGATCGAGCCCGTCGACCGGTCCTCCGTACGCGGTCTCCTCGGAGCGGACGGGACCGCCCTGCGGGAGGACCTGCTGCGGAACGGCCTGGACGCCCTGCGGGCCGGCGCCGGCTTCCTCGGCCGGCACGGGGACACCGACCGGGCCCGGCTCCGCCTCGCGGTGACCGCCCTCGCCGCCCACGCCTGCGCCCACCCCGGCGGCCTGCCGGGCGGCCACTGGTCCTACGTCTCCCACCTGGAGGACTTCCTCCTCCACGACGACCCGGACGGAAGACTGCGCGCCACCTTCGAACGGCACGCGGAGCATGCCGGGGACACCGTGACCGCCCTCGTCGGACGTATCGCCGACGGGCGCACGGACGACTGGGAACAGTCCTGGGCCGGCTTCTCGCAGGGCGCCTGGCGGCTCGCGCAGGAGCGCCACGACGCCGGCGCCGACCTGCACGGAGACCCCCTCGCCTACCGCGTCCGGGCAGCCGCCACCGGGGATGCCGCCGCGCACGAGCGCTGGAACCAGGACATCCGCACCCGCTACAGCGAATTCCACCGACTGCTGCGCCGCGCCGACCCGCAGGGCACGATGTGGAGCCGTCCCGACTACCTCGTCCACCGGGCCTGCACCAACGCCCTGTACCGGCTGCTGACCGTCTGCGACGTCCGCCCGCTGGAGCGCTACCTCGCCGCGCACCTGGTCGTCCGTGCCGTGCCCGCCCTGACCGGATGCGACTGGCGCACCGAGATCGGCGCCGTCATCGACGCGGTGGAGGCCCGGACATGACCGGCCCGGACATGACAGGCCCGGACATGACCGGCGCCCGCACCGGCAGCGGCCGCGGCACGGACGGCGGCGACCGGCTGCGCCCCGGCACCGCCGTCACCCCGCTGCGCGCCGGGCTGCACCTGCGGGGCCGGCGCGGCAGCGTCACCCTGGAAGGCAGCACCGCCGTTCCGGTGGTGTGGGGCCTGCTGGAGGAACCCCTGCGCTCCGGCCGCCTCGCGGAGTTCCGGGACGGCCTGGAGCCGGGCTCGGCCGTCCGCACCGCCGTCGACACCCTCGTCGGCCAACTCGCCGCCCACGACCTCCTCGTCCCCGGCCCGCCCGCAGCCGCCGGGCACCCTGCGGCGGACCCCGCCGTCGCACGGTGGATCGACGCCACGGCCGGGCGCCCCGCCGACGCGGCCACCGCCCTCGCCACCGCCCGCGCCGAGGTCCTGGCCCGCGACCCCGCCTCCCCGCCCGCCACCGCCGCCGTACGGGCGCTGCGGGCCGGCGGTCTGCCCGTCACCCGCACCCCCGACCCGGGCCTGCCGGGGGAGCGGGTCCTGCTGACCGTCCGCGATGCCGCCGGCCGGGACCGGGCGGTCGCCGCCGGAGCGGTCGGCCGAACCGGGTACGTGACCGCCCCCGGCAGCGCCGCCCAGGCGCGCGCCGACGCGGCGGCCCTGGCCACCCGGCTCGCCGACGCCGACGCCGACGCCGGGGACGGTACCGTGCTGCAATCCCGCGCGGTCCCGGGCGCGTTCACCGCACTGCTGGCCGGCGCCGCCGCGCACCGGCTGCTGTGCGCGGCCGCCGGACTGCCCGACCCGGCCACCGAGGGCGACGACCCGCGGCTGCTCCCCGGGATCCCCGCCGTCCTCCTCGCCGACGCCCGCCCCGCGCGCGCCGACCACCACAGCTGGCTCGGACCCGAGCGGATCGACGCGGACCGCCGCGTCCGCCTCGCACCCCCGGCCGGGCTCGGCGAGGCGCTGCAGCGGATCGCCGCACTCGGGGAGCACCGCTGCGGACCCCTGCCCGGGCCGCTGCCGGGGGACCTGCCCCAACTCCCGGTGCCCCTCGCCACCTGCACGCTGCCCGGCCCCGCCACCGGGAAGGCGCACACCGCAACGCCCCGCACGCTGACCGGCGGCGGACCCCGCCTCGACCTGGCCCGCCTGGAACTGTTCTGCCGCGCCGCCGAACTCCTGCTCGGGGACGCCGCGTTCACCGTCGGAGCCGACCCGGGGCACGCCCGCGGCCGCGCCCTGCGCCACGCCACCGCACGCCGCCTCGCCGCGGCCGACCCGGCCGGCCGCACCGCGGTGGACCCGGCCCGGTGGTCCGGCCACCCGCAGCTCCGCCACTGGTGGACGACCCTGACCGAACGCCTCGGCACCACCGCGCGACTGGAGGTGCACCGGGCGGCCCCCCGCGCGCAGGCCTACCGGGCCGTGGTCCGCCGCACCCCGGCCGGCCCGGGGCGCGAGCCGGGCCCGGTGCTCGGCGAGGCCGTCGAGGCGACGCCCGGCGACGCCGCCTCCTTCGCCGCGCTGGCCGCCGTCACCGCCGTCTGCACCACCGCACCGGACCCCGAACCCGCCGGCCTGCCCCGGCCCTCCGGCGGCGCGGCCGCCCCGCTGGCGGCGGCCGGTGCCCGCACCGCCGCCTGGGAGGACCTCGGCTGGACCGGAGGCTGGCTCGCCGACCTGGCCGAGCGCGAGGAGGCCTTCCAGCACACCCTGCACCGGCTGTCCGCAACCGGCCCCGCCGCCGCCCTCACCCCGGTCGCGCCGGACCCCGAACCCGCCGGTCTGCTGCGCTCCTTCGGCTTCACCGTGCTGCGCACCGCCGAGGAGGCCCGATGACCGGCCCCGCCACCGCCACCGCCACCGCCACCGGCCCCGCCACCGGCCCCGCCACCGCCACCGCCACCGGCGCCGCACCCGCTGACGTTGCCGTTGCCGGTCCGGGTCCCGTCCCCGTGCTGGACGCCGACGCCGCCCTGGCGGCCACCACCGGCCCCGCCGCGGTCCTGCTGACCCGCTGGACGCTCGGCCTCGCCGAAGAACTGAGCCGCCACGCCCTGAGCCGCCCCGTGGCCCTGGTCCCGGTGCGCTTCGACGGCGCGCTGGCGGTGGTCGGACCGGTGCTCCGGCCGGGCGGCTCGGCCTGCCTGGCCTGCACCGAGTACCAGCGCCTGGCCACCGCGGGCGGCCGGGTCCCGTGGCAGAGCCCGAAGCTGACCCTTGCCGGAGTGCCCTCACCCGCCCTGACCCCGGCCCTCGAGGCCCTCGTACAGGAGCTCCTCGACCACCCGGACCCCGACCCCGACCCGGGCTCGGCCGTCGTGCACATCGTCCACCAGGGCCGCGGCACCTGGTCCACCCACCGCGTCCGCCCCGTCGGCGGCTGCCACGTGTGCCACCCGCTGCCGCCCGACACCGAGGCCCGGCTCCGCCCGCTGCCCTCCGGGCCGCGCCCGCTGCCCGACCCGGCCGTCCTGCGCGCCCCCAACCCCCGTACGACCGCAGCCGCACTGCGGGCCGCCCTCCACGACGAGCGGTTCGGCCCGGTGCGGCTGCTGCGCCGCTCCGAGGACTCCGCGTACAGCCTCACCAGCGCGGTCGTCACGGACGGCCGGTCCGTCGACGACGGCGGATACGGCCGGGCCCGCACCTTCGCCGACAGCGAGCGCATCGCCCTCTTCGAGGCCGTCGAACGGTACGCCGGCATGCGCCCGACCGGCCGCCGCACCGACCTGCTGGCCTCCTTCGCCGAACTGGGCCCGGGCCGCGCACTGGACCCCGAACGGCTCGGCCTGCCCGACCCCGCCCACCACGGCCACCCCGGCTCGCCCACCGTCCCCTACACCCCGGACCTGCCGCTCCACTGGGTGCACGGCTGGTCCCTCACCCACCGCAGGCCCACCGCGGTCCCCGAGCACGTCGCCTACTGGGACGTCCCCGGCCCGGACCGGCCGCGCGTGGTGTACGAGTCCTCCAACGGCTGCGGACTCGGCAACAGCCCCGAAGAAGCCGCCCTGTACGGGCTGTTCGAGGTCGCCGAGCGCGACGCCTTCCTCATGGCCTGGTACGCGGCCACCCCGCTGCGCCGCGTCCGCCCGCCGGCCGACGACACCGACACCCTGCTGCTCGCGGACCGGGCGGCCGCCGCCGGCTACCGGCTCCTCCTCCTGGACGCCACCAACGACTTCGGCATCCCGGCCGTCCTGGCGGTCTGCCGCTACGAGGGCGGCCACCCGCACGCGCCGCGGATGTTCCTCGCGGCCGGCGCCCACCACGACCCGCGCGCCGCCATCCGCTCCGCCGTCGCCGAGGCCGTCACCAACGTGCTGGAGGCACCGCACCGCTCCTTCGCCGAGGGAGGGCCGCGCGATCCCGAGCGGCTGCGGCCCCTGCTGGAGCGCCCGGAACTCGTACTCACCCTGGACGACCACGTCGGACTCAGCACCCTGCCCGAGGCCGCCCCCCGCCTGGAGTTCCTCTTCGCCGACACCCCGCCCGTACCGGCCGTCGAGGCATGGCCCGGCGCCCCCGCACCGGTACCCGACCTCTCCGGACTCCTGACGCGGACCGTCGGCCGGCTGGCCCGGGCCGGACTGGAGGTGATCACCGTCGACCAGAGCGAGCCGGGACTGCGCGAGCGGTTCGGCCTGCACTGCGTGAAGACCGTCGTCCCCGGCGCACTCCCGATGACCTTCGGACACGTCAACCGGCGCACCCTCGGCCTGCCCCGGCTGCTGGAGGTGCCCCACCGCCTGGGCCGGACCGGCCGGCCCGGGCGCCACGAGGAACTGCCCCTGCACCCGCACCCCTTCCCCTGACCCGACCTGCGACGACGAGGACCGGACGACGTGACGACGACCGACACCGACACCGACAACGGCACCGACAGCGGCACGGGCACCGCCGCCGGCACCTGGCAGAGCCACCACCTCTTCCTGCACTCCACCACCGAGGACACCGACCGCTTCCTGCTCCGCGACGCGGCCCCGCTCCTCGACGGCCTCGTGGCCGCCGGCAAGGCCACCGACTGGTTCTTCATCCGCTACGGGGAGGACGGCCCCCACGTACGGATCCGTGTCCGCACCACCGCACAGCTCCCCGAACTCCCCGAACCCCCCGGCCTGCTGGCCCGGGCGGCGCGGCAGGTGCCCGCCGTACCCGGCCCCTGGCCCTCCCGGCACGGAGAGATCCGCGCCGTGCCCTACCTGCCCGAAACCCGGCGCTACGGCGGACCGCAGGCCCTGCCCGTAGCCGAAGCCGTCTTCGGCGCCTCCACCCGCACCGCCCTCGACGTACTGCGGGCCCTGCCCGCCGGCAGCACGGCCGCGTCCCGGCTCACCGCGGCCGCGGACCTGGCGCACACCACGGCGTACGCGCTCGGCATGGACCGGCTCGCCGCCGCCCGCTGGCTGCGCGCCCACGCGGCGGGCTGGCGCTGGGTCACCGAGGTGCCGCTGCTGCCCGCCGCCGCCGTCCACACCCGCGTCAACACCGTCCACGCGGCCCAGCGCACCGCCCTCGGCGGGCGCGCCGCGGACCTGCGCGACCGCCTCCGGGCGGGCACGGCAGCGCCCTGGCTGGCCCGCTGGGCCGAACAGGTCCGGGAGGCCGACGCACTGCTCGAAGGCCCGGGGGAGCGGACCCGCGCCGGGATCTGGGGCTCGCAGCTGCACATGCTGTTCAACCGGCTGGGCGTGAGCCCCGACGAGGAACGGGCCGTGTGCCGGCTGGCCGCCCGCACCCTGCTGGAGACCGACGACGCACCGGCCGGGTTCTTCCCGCCGGGCCACACCGCCCCCGACCTGCAGTACCTGGAACGCAGCAAGTTCCAGATCGGCCGCGGCGAGGACTCGGCACTGCGCCCCCACGCCCCGGCCGCCCCCCACCACCCGGCCACGGCCACGGCCACCGAAATCCCGCTCCCCGCCGATCCGTTGCCCGAGGTGCCCCTGGCCGCCGTCCTGGCAGCCCGCTCCTCACTCCGCGGCGCCCTCACCGGCCCGCTCGACACCGGCACCCTCGGCGCCCTGCTGTGGCACTCCCTCGCCGAGGGCGGCCGCAGCGAACAGCACCTCGCCGACGGCACGACCCGTACCCTGACCCACCGCCCCTACCCCAGCGCGGGCGCCCTCCACACGGCACGCGTCCGCCTCCTCGTCCTCGACGTGGCCGGGCTCCCGGCCGGCACCTACGACTGCGTCCCCGAGCGCCGGACCCTGCGCCGCATCGGCCCGTTGGCACCGCTGCAGGACATCACCGCCCTGTCGACCTACCTCTCGCGCCCCTCCACCGACCCGGACTGGATCGGCATCGAACAGGCACCGGTACTCCTCGCCCTCTACGCCGACCTCGGCCTGCTGCGCCGCCGCTACGGCCTGCGCGCACTGCGCCTGGCCCTGCTGGAGACCGGCCACCTGGCCCAGACCCTGCTCCTCACGGCGTCGGCGCTGGGCCTGGGCGGAACCCCGCTGGGCGGCTTCCACGACGACCTGGCCCACGAACTGCTCGGACTCCACGACCCGGACCAGCCCCTGCAGTACCTCCTGCCCCTCGGCCGCCGCCCGCACCACCCCGGCCGCTGACCGCACGCGGGTGACGCACCGAAGGCGCCGAACACGCAAGCACAGTGCCGCCCCGCTCGCGCTGCTGGCCGGGCCGTCTCTTCCGGATCCTGCCGGCAGGATCCGAAAGAGACGGCCTAGCCTGAGGGCATGAAGGAGCCTTTCGAATTCGGTGCGATGCTGGGGCGGTTACTGGACCGAAGGCAGGTCGGTGTCCAGGAGCTGGCCGACCGCGCCGGGGTGAGCGCGGACGAGGTCCGAGCCGTGCTGGCACGGGAGACCCCCGGCGAAGGGCTGCTCCGGCGGCTCGCGCCCGCGCTGGGTCTCCACGCCGCCGATCTGTTCGTCCTCGCGGGGGCGGAAGTCCCGGACGACATGGCGCCGTTGGACGTCACGGCCGCCCCGCGGGTTCCGTACATCGTGATGGACGCGGTCCACCTCCCGGCGGCGGGAAGACGTGAACTCCTGCAGCTCGTCCGCTCGCTGCCCCAGGAGGAGCGCCGTTCGCCCTTCGCCCCGACGGAGTCCGCACCGCTCGCGGACGGTCCGGGCGGGTGGCTGATGCGCATGTTCCAGTACCGCAATCTGAACAGGAAGGGCCTGGCACACACCCTGGCGGTCGTGACGCCCACATACCTGTCGGCACCCACCTACGGCGTGATCGGCGACGGCCACAAGGAGCTGACACCGCGCCTGGTGGTGGACTTCGCCGCCCTGCTGGGGATCGACGCCCGCGAACTGGCCGCACTGACCGGCGTCCTGCTGCCCGAGCCGCCGCCACCTCCGGCCCCGGAGGCCGTGGACGCCGCGGCGCTGCTGTGGGAGGTCCGCCGCCTGTCCGCCACCCAGGCGCGGGACGTCGCCGAACTGGCGGGTTCCCTGCGCGGAGACTCCCGCTCCGAGTACCGCCTCAACCTGCCCGGATGGTGACTTCGGCCCGCGCACGACCGGGCCCCGGCGGCCGTGCCCGGCAGTGGCCGATCCCCTGCCGGCGCGACCCCGGCCCGGCCAGGAGGGCCCTGATGGCGCTGCGCGCATCCCGCTGACAGGGCGGCGCAGGCACGGACGGCGGGGTCGGGGTCGGTGAGCCGGCCGGTGGTGTCCTCGCCCCGGGCGCCGATGGTCGGGACCGCGGCCGCGGTCGTCTCTCCGCGGGCTGCCG
Organism: Streptomyces sp. NPDC054932; assembly: GCF_053610205.1. Taxonomy (NCBI): domain Bacteria; kingdom Bacillati; phylum Actinomycetota; class Actinomycetes; order Kitasatosporales; family Streptomycetaceae; genus Streptomyces; species Streptomyces sp. NPDC054932. The sequence goes on from NZ_JBSGXU010000217.1 coordinate 8,070, forward strand.
AATCCGCGATCCGGCCCGGCCGTTCCGGCAGGGCCGCGCGCAGTGGCCGGCGCCGGTCGTCCCAGGGGAAGCGGCTCTCGTGGCGGGCCGGCGTGCGCGGCCCGTTCAACACGCCGGCCACGTACAGCGCGGCCGGCGCCGTCGAGCCGTACAAGGACCCCTGGTGCAGGACGGACATGTCCAGCATGCCCAGCGCTTCCGCCTGGACCTCCGGGTCCTCGTCCAGGAGCCGGGCCAGGCGCAGCGGCGTGTCCTGCGCCGCTCCGTAGGCGTGCTCCGGCGCAGCCCGGTCGGTGCCCTCGATCACGGAACGCGGATCGGGCGGTCGGCCGTCCACGGCCCGGCCGGGAAACGGGTACTCGTTGTGGGCCGTCTAGGGGAAGCACCGCTCCTGCCACCGACAGGCCCCGATTCCCCGAGCCGCACGGCGGGTTCGAGCCGCATCCCGCGAGGCCGAATTACGTGCCGTCTGCATGAATCTCGCCAGATTCGAGGATGGCCGACAGCACTGGTTCCCCGCCCGACCCGCCCGCCGATGATTCATAGGGAGCCCGGGTCAGGGGCGACAGTACGACGGAGGTGTTACGGGTGGCGGGGAACTTGCTGGTCGAACGGGATGACGCGTGGGCGGGGGCGGCGGCCGCGGGAGCCTCCGCCCGGGCCGGCAGAGGCCGTTGGCTGCTGTGGGGAGCCCTGCCCGGCATGGGCCGTACGGCACTGCTGGAGGAGGCGGTACGGCGCGAGACGGCGGGCGGGGCCATGGACGCCGTGCACCTGCGGTGCTCGCGCGAGGAGTCCCGGTTCCCCTTCGCGGTCCTGCGCCAGCTCTTCCCCGAGGCGGACGCCGTCCCGTTCGCGGAGCAGCCGGCCGCCGACGAACAGCGGACCTTCCACCGCCTGCTGGACCACCTGGCACGGCGGGTGGCCGACCGGCCCGCCCTGCTGGCCGTCGACGACGTGCACCTGGCCGACCACGCCTCGCGGCGCTGGATCGGCTATCTGGCACGCAGGCTCGGCAACTTACCCGTCCTGCTGCTCCTGACCGAGCGTTCGGGTTCGGACCCGCTCGCGCTGCACGGGACCACGGGTACGGCCACCACCCTCGAACCGCTCAGCGCCCCGGCCGTCGAGCAGCTCGCGCGGGCCCACGGCCATGCCGGCGACGCCCGGGTCCTGGACCTGTGCGTACGGGCCTCCGCAGGCCACCCGGTGCTGCTGCACGCCCTGCTCCGCGACCTCGCCGCCGCCCCGACCGCCGCCGCCCCGGCGGCGCCGCACTACCGCGCCGCCATCGGCGACTGGCTCACCTCGCGCGCCGACCCCCTCTCCCGACAGGTCTGCCTCGCGCTCTCCATCGCGGCCGAGCCCGCGCCGCAGGAGGCCGACCGGCACGGCGACCGGGACGGCGACCAGGACGGCAGCATCCGGGACGGCGACGGAGCCGGCCGGCTCGGCCGGACCCTGCTCGCCGATCTGACCCGCCCCTGTCAGAGCCTGCCCGCCGAGTCCCCCGGGGCGGCCTGGGCCGTACGCCTCTTCGCCGAACCCCTGGCACGCGAGGCGGCCCTGACGGTCGCCGACCCCGCCGAACTGCGTTCCCTGCGCACCCGGATCGCCGGTCTGCTCGACGAGCGCGGCGCCCCCGCACGGCTCGTCGCAGCCCACCTGCTGCGCGTGCAGAGCCCCGACGAGGAGTGGATGCTCCAATCGCTGGAGGACGCGGCGGAGGACACCCTGCAGGCCGGGCGGACCGCCGACGCCGTCCCCCTGCTGCGGCACGCGCTGACCGGACCGCTCGCCCCCGACCGGCGCGCCAGGCTCACCCTGCGCCTCGGCGCGCTGGAGCTGCCGCACTCCGCCGACGCGGGGATCCGCCGGCTGCGCGCCGCCCTGGAGCTCGCCTGCGACGAGGAACGGGCCGCCATCGCCCCCGCCCTCGGCGCGGCCCTGGTGGCCCGGGGCCGTCCCACGACCGCCATCGGCGTACTGCACCGGGAGAGCACCGCCACGGACTGCGGGGAGCTGGTGCGGGTCCTGCAGTCGGTGTCCGCCCTGATCGCCTCGCACGACGCCGCCGAATGGCGCGGCGCCGTGGCCGCCATGCGCGACCTCGCCGCATCCGCGCCCGCCTCGCTGGAGCCGCTGGCCTGCGGACTGGTCACCGAGTACGAAGCGGGAGCGGGCCGACTCTCGGCCGCCGAGGTCCTCGAACGGGTACTGCCCCGGCTGTCGGCCCCCGTCCACCCGGCCATCCGTACGGGCTGGCTCGGCAGCGCGGCCACCCTCCTCCAGTGGGCCGACCGGCTGGACGAGGCCTGCGCCCTGGTCGACACCTCCCTGCCCGCCGCGCCCGCGCTGCCCGACCTGACGGACATCGGCCGCCAGTGCCTGATCAGCATCCGGGCGGAAGCGGCGCTCATGTCCGGCGCCTTCCACCGGCTCGTACGGGAGAACACCCCGCTCCTCGACGCGTGCACCGGCCACGGCATCCGCATGCCGCACGTGGCATCCATGGTGGCCCTGGCGCACTGCGAGCTCGGCCGGCCCGGCGCGGCACGGCAGGTGCTGCACGGCCTGGGCGGGCAGGGCGCGAGCAGCTCGTGGGAATGGAACGAGGTGCGCTACGCCCGGGCCCAGCTGCACGCGGCCGAAGGGAACTGGCAGGCATCCCTGGCCGACCACCTCGCCTGCGGTTCGGGCCAGCACGCCCGTGACTTCGTCAGCCCGGTCGCCACCCCCTGGCGGTCCGGCGCCGCCCTGGCCCTGGTACGGCTGGGCCGCCCGGCACGCGCCCGCGAGCTCGCCGAGGAGGAACTGGGCCACGCCCGGGCCTGGGGCACCCCGCGCACGGTGGGCCGCGCCCTGCGGGCCTGCGCCGCGGCCTCGGGCTCCCGGGCGGGACGGGAGCTGCTGGAGGAGGCCGTGTCCCTGCTGCGGCCCGCCCGGGCACCCGTCGAACTCGTGGAGGCACTCATCGACCTGGGGAGCGCCCGGATCGCCGGCGGGAACGGCCGCAAGGGCCGCGACCTGTTGGACGAGGCCCACGCGCTGGCGCTCCGGCTCCTGCAACCCGAAACCCCCGCCCCCGCCACCGGATCCGCCACCGGGGACGCTGCCGGCTCCGCCGCCGCCGCCGCCGCGGACGCGGCCGCGGACGCCGCAGCGGCCGGCACCGGACGGCTCGTGCGCGCGGCCCAGGACGCCCTGCGCGCGGCCTCCGCCCGCCGGACCCGGACGGCGACCACGGGCGGCGCCGCACTCACCGAGGCCGAGCTGCGCATCGTACGGCTCGCGGTCCGGGGCGAGACCAACGAGCAGATCTGTGCGGCCCTCCACCTGGCCCGCCGCACCGTGGAGACCCACCTGACGCACGCCTACCGCAAGCTCGGCGTGACCCGCCGCACCCAGCTCACGTCCCGACTGGACGGGAACGGGGCCGTGTTCGTGGATTTCCACGATGCCCGGGCCTGAGTCCCGCGGGCAGGGTGGTGCCCGTACCGACCGCCCGGTCCAGGGGGGTCCGTAGGAGAGAGGGACCGCTCATGTCCGCCGCTGCTTCCCGCAGTCGTGTCCGCATCCTTGCCCTCGCGCTGCTCGGCGCCGTCGTGGTGGCCGGCGCGGCCGTGCCCGCCGCCGCCGCCCCTGCCGCCCCGGCCCCCGCGCCTTCCGCGCAGACGGAGCAGGCCGCGCAGTTCTGGCAGTGGGGAGGCGAGTACACGGACCGCGCCGGCGCGGAACTCGCGGGCAACCTGATGGTGTTCAGCGCCACGGCCGTCACCTACTACGTCGAGTACGTCCGCCAGCAGCAGTACGTCCTCTGGTACCGGTGACCTTCCCTGCCCGTGAGCCCTGCGCCCCGGCGTCACTCCTCAACCCCGTCACCCTGCACGAAAGTTGGCTCCGCCATGTTCTCCTCGCGTGACTCCCGCCCCTCCGACCGCCCCTCCGGCCGCCCGGCCCCCCGCGTCCGGCTGCGCTCGCTGTTCACGGCCGCCGTGCTGCTCACCGGTGCGCTGGCCATGGCCCCGGCCGCCCAGGCGGCGGACTCCCCGGCGGACCCGGCCCAGGCCCCGGTGTCCGTGAACGCCGCGCGCAGCACCAACGTGGTCGTACGCAACCAGTCCGCCCAGGGCATGCAGCGGGTGTGGGCCAACCTCGACCACGGGTGCTGGACCAACGGACAGCTGCCCGTGGACTACATTCCGGCCGGGGTGACCACCAGCTGGGCCAGCGAGTCCTGCGGCGCCCTGACCGGAACCGAAGGGTCCGCCAACTTCGCTGTCGCCGGCGGCCAGGTCCAGATCCACTGGAACAACCCGTACGCGGGCAGCAACTCCTACAGCTGCGACGTCCCGTCCGGCTACTCCTGCCAGCGCAGGGGCGGTTCGGGGAACAACGCCGGGGTGGAGTTCACCATCAGCGGCGGCCCCAGGACCCTCGCCGCGTCGGAGCCGGCCGCCGGCCCCGTCTCGATCCAGGCGGCCCGCAGCACCCAGGTGACCCTGAACAACAGCACCGGCGGCCTGCTGGCCCGCGCGGACGCGGGCCTCTCCCACGGGATCTGGAGCGACAACCAGCTGCCGCCGGTCAACATCATGCCGGGCCAGCGCGGTACGTGGCAGAGCGAGTCCGAGGGATTCCTGACGGGCACCCAGGGCCATGCCACCTACCAGGTCCAGGGCGGCGGCTACGTGACGGTCCAGTGGAACAACCCCTACAGCGGCAGCAATTCGTACAGCTGCACCGCACCCGCGGGCCGCACCTGCACCCGCACCGGCGGATCCGGCAACAACGCCACGGTGGCCTTCACCCTCTCCTGACCCCCGCACCCCGCGCACCCGCGGCACGGCGGACAAC
>NZ_JBSGXU010000218.1:0-12894 GCF_053610205.1 Streptomyces sp. NPDC054932
CGCGTGCCATCGGGTTGGTCATCCGTCGGTCCGCGCCGTCAGACCGGCAGGGCCCAGGCCTGGTCGACCCGGTGGTCGCCGCAGTCGGTCAGCCGCAGGCGCTCGGCCGGGGCGGTGGCCGCGGGGGCCGTCAGGCACAGTCCGCTGACCTCCTCCACGAGGGCTCCGTCGCGGCGGTGCGTCCAGCTCTGGCCGGGCTGCTGCTCCGGCCGCATCGAGCAGTCGGCCAGTTCCACGACGCGGTTCTCGCCCACCGACAGGCACTCGCCGGCCAGCCGCAGGCTCGCGTCCTCGCCCAGGATCCACCGCTGGTCGGGGGCTCCGGTGCAGGCGGCCATCACCACGGCGCCGACGCCGGTGGTGTTGGCGCCGTCGGCGCACCGGGCGCCGTCACCGACGATCTGTCCGGTCGGCACGGCCTGGGCGCAGCCGCGCGGGCTGAGCCGCCAGACCCCGGTGTCGTGCCCGGCCACCTTCCCGGTCAGCGTCCCGGAGATCTCGCGGCCGGTGCCGCTCCACAGGTCCTGGGCGCCGGCGGTGCAGTCGGTCAGGCCGATCTCGTCGAGCGGCACGTTGATGTCCCGGGTGGTGGCCGAGCGGTTGAGCACGGCCACGGCCCGGTCGCCGTTCGCGAGCGGGCGCACCAGGATCTCGAAGGTGGCGTTGGAGGAGACCACGGAGCCCTGACGGCCCATCGGGTCCTGGTCCAGCTGGATCATCCGGGTGTTGCCGAGGGCGGCGAGGCCCGCCGGGGTCAGCTTCGAGACGTCGGAGGACAGGATGAAGGGGGACGCCATCATGGCCCACAGGGCGACCTGGCTGCGGCTCTCGGCGGCCGTGAGACCGGGGGCGCCCGCGATCAGGAAGTCGGGGTCGTTCCAGTTGCCGGGGCCCGCGTACCGGCCGAGCCAGCGGTTGTAGCCGTAGTTGCCCAGCACCGAACTCCAGCGCGAGGTGGCGGGCGTGGCCGGGTTGTAGACCTTGATGTCCTTGCCCTCGCGCCACAGCTGGCCGGTCTCGCCGACCCAGCCGAGCACCTTGTGCCAGTCGGAGCCGCCCCACTCACCCTGCTGGAAGTAGGCGGGCGCGGAGGCCGACAGGATCATGTCCCGGCCGCTCTCCCGCAGGCCCTTGGCGACGGCGTTGTAGGCGTCCCGGTAGGCCTGCTCCTTGGTCGTGCCCTCCGGGACCCACAGGTTGCAGCCGTCCATCTTGACGTAGTCCACCTTCCAGGAGGCGAACTGGCGGGCGTCCTGCGCGTAGTGGTCCGCGCCGCCGCCCTGGGGAGCGCCGCTGCCCGGGTACTTCTCGCAGGTGAGGGAGCCCGCGTCCTGGTAGATGCCGAACTTCAGGCCCTTGGCGTGCAGGTACTCGCCGAGCCAGGCCATGCCGTGCGGGAACTTCGCCGTGTCGACGACCAGACTGCCCTGCGCGTCGCGGCTCTTGGTCATCCAGCAGTCGTCGACGGTCACCGTGTCGTAGCCCTTGGCGGCGAGCCCGGTGGACACGAGGGCGTCGGCGTTGGCGACCACCGTGGCCTCGTCGATGTCGCACATGTAGTGCGCCCAGTTGTTCCAGCCCATGGGAGGGGTGAGCGCGAGCGGGGTGTCCGAGGTCGCCCGGGGCTCGGCGGCCGCCGGCGTGGCGGGGGAGAGCGCGAGGGCGAACAGGGCGGCCGCGGTCAGGCAGGTGAGCGTCGCACGCAGGCGAGGCGGCACGGAGTCTCCTTGACGTGGGGGCAGTCGTGCGCCCAGTGCAGCGAGGTGATTACCCACTGTCAACACAAGTCGCTGATTGTCGGCCAATGACCAGCAATATGGCTGCAGTCGATGTCACACGAAAGTGTCGATACATCGTATGTTACGGTGTATCTCATGCCGCGAAGATCAGCAGCCCTGGACCGCGCGACCCCCGAGGCCATCGCCGTCACCGCCCTGCGGATCCTCGACGAGCAGGGCCCGGGCCACCTGAGCTTCCGCGCCCTCGCCGACCGGCTCGACGTCTCCCACGCCACCGTCCAGCGCCGCTGCACCGACCTCGCCGGACTGCTCGACCTGTGCACCGAGCACCTCGCCGGGCAGCTCCCCGAGATCCCCGCCGGCACGGACTGGGCGCAGGCCACCGAACAGCGGTTCCGCGCGCTGTACCTGCTGCTCGTCGCCCATCCCGGACTGCTGGTGCTGCGCGGCGGCCGGCCCTGGCTCGGGCGGCAGCTGCTGGCCCGGCTCGTCGAGCCCGCCCTCGCCGACGGCGTGGCCGCCGGGATGACCGCCGCCGAGGCGATGACCACCTACCGCCGCATGTACCTGCTCACCCTGGGCAGTGCGGCCTTCGTGGACCACCGGGATCCGGCCGCCGCCACCGGCGCCTCGCGGGCGGCCCTGGCCGCACTGGATCCCGGGGAGTTCCCCGTGCTCTCCGGCGGACTGCCCGACGTACTGCCCGCCCTGACGGACCACGAGGTGTACTACGGCGCCCTGCGGCAGCTGATCGAGGCCGCCCGACCCGGTACGCACGCCCCGCCCGCTCGTCCCGCCCCGCCGACCCGGCCCACCCCCTGATGCGGAGACAGCCCATGCAAGCAGCACCGGCCCAGCAGCTCGACTACGCCGCCGTACGCGCCGCCGCCGCCCGGATCGAGGGCGGGGTGCGGCCCGTGACGGTGGCGCCCGCGGCCGACGGCGTCTGGTACGCGCTGGAGTACCTCCAGCACACCGGCACCTTCAAGGCGCGCGGCGCCCGCAACTTCCTCGCCGCCCACCACGAGGCCGGCACCCTCCCGGCCGCCGGGGTCACCATCGCCTCCGGCGGCAACGCCGGGCTCGCCTGCGCCTGGGCGGCCCGCGCCCTGTCCGTGCCCGCCACCGTCTTCCTGCCCGCCAACGCCCCGCGCGTGAAGGCGGAACGGCTGCGGGGGTACGGGGCCGAGGTGCGGCTCGTCGGCGACCGGTACGACCGCGCGCTGGCCGCCTGCGAGGAGTTCGCCGCCGAGAGCGGGGCCCTCAGCAGCCACGCCTACGACCACCCGCTCATCGCGGCGGGCGCCGGGACCCTGCTCGACGAGATCCGGACCGCCCTGCCCGGGGTGGACACGGTGGTCGTCGCGGTCGGCGGCGGCGGACTGTTCGCAGGGATCGCCACCGCCGCGCGCGAACACGGCGTACGGGTGATCGCCGTCGAGCCGGAGCGCTGCCGCGCCCTGAACGCGGCCCTGGCGGCGGGCCGGGTCGTGGACGTGACGGTGGACTCCGTCGCCGCCGACTCCCTGGGAGCCACCCGGGTCTCGGCGGACGCGCTGGCCGCCGCTCAGGAGAAGAACGTGACGTCGGTCCTGGTGTCCGACGCGGAGATCACGGCCGCCCGGCGCGGGCTCTGGGAGGAGCACCGGATCGTGGTCGAGGCGGGCGCGGCCACCGCCCTGGCGGCGCTGCGCGGTGCGCCGGAGCCGCTGGGCGACCGGGTCGCCGTGGTCCTCTGCGGGGCCAACACGGACCCCCGGGACCTGGTGGCCCCCGGGGCCTGAGCCCCCTGCGCCCGGCCGCCGGTCAGTCTTTGTCGTCCTCGCCCTCGCGGACGATCACGACGGTGCCGGCGGAGTACTGCACGACCTGCTGGCTGACCGACCCCAGCAACGCGCCCTTGAAACCGCCGTACCCGCGGGTGCCGACCACCGTCAGGTCCGCCTCCTTCGACGCGTCGACCAGGACCTGCGCCGGGGACCCCTGCTCGACGCGCCGGAACACCGGCACGCCGGGCGAGGTGCCGACGGCCGCGGCGACCGTGTCCGCCAGCTTCCGGCGGGCGGCCTCCTCGGCCGTCACCGCCTCCGCGTCGGAGGTCTCGGCGGCCGTCGGGCCGATGGAGAAAGGATTGCGGTTCCACTCCCAGGCCATGACGGCGTGCACGCGGCCGCCCATCATCGCGGCCTGCGCCACCGCCCAGCGCAGCGCCTCCTTCGAATGGTTCGACCCGTCCACGCCGACGACGATCAGCGGCTCGACGGTGTGCTCACTCATGGTGGGTTCCTCTCGCTTCGCCCGAATAGTCGATCTCCTCCTTGTATACAGGCAGCAGGGGGTCCGACCTCGAACGACGATCGTTGCGACGGCCGACGACTTTCGAGGACAGCCCGCCGGCCCCGCCCCTTGCGAGGGTGTGAGTGTCCAGGCGACCGACGCCGGACACGAAAACATGGAGGAACGGGCGTGGCTCAGCGCAAGGGTTGTCTGATCGGGTGCGCGGTGGCGCTGGTGCTGGGCGTGGGTGTCCTCGTGGCCCTGGTCTTCGGCGTGGGGAAGTTCCTCGACATGGCCGACAACACCCTGGTCGACCCCGCGGTCTACGAGCAGGTCAAGGCCGGCGACGCGGAGGGCGATGTGCGCGGCAGGCTCCCGTCCGGTGAGAGCTTCGTCAAGAGCGCCCTCAAGGAGGGCGGACCGGTCGAGCCCGACGGCAGCGCCTGCTCCTGGTACATCTCCAACGCCGAGGCCGAGGGTGGCACCGAGACCGTGCTCCGCTTCTGCTTCAAGGACGGCAAGCTCGCGGAGAAGGTCAAGTACCCCATGAAGTAGCAGGAGTGGCCGCCCGGACGGGGCGGACGGGGCGCGGCGGGTGCCGGACGCGGGTCAGTCCGCCGTGTCGGTGCCCGTCGCCGCTGCTGCCGCGAGCCCCGTTCCGTTGCGGATGTCGCTGGGGGCCCTGCCCTCCCATCGGCGGACCGCCCGGCGCAGGGCGCGCATGTCACTGAACCCGACCCGGGCCGCGACCGAGCGGAGCGGCAGATCGGTGGCGCGCAGGAGCTCCATGGTGTGCTCCTGGCGCACGGCTTCGACCTCCTCGCGCCAGGTCGTCCCGTGCTCGCCCAGCCGCCGCTGGAGGGTGCGCGGACTCATCGCCAGCCGCTGCGCCATGTGCTCCAGGCTCACGGCCTCCTCCCGGAAGGCGGCGTCCAGGGCCATCCGGAAGCGGTCCTGCCAGCGCAGGGCCGGCTGTGCGGACGCGAGCGTCAGTTCCGCGTGCCGGGCCAGGAGACGGTCCAGGCCCGGCTGCGCCCTGGGCAGCGGTGCGCGCACGTCGTCGTCGTGAAAGGTGATCGAGTTGTACGGGGCCCCGAAGTCGATGCGGGTGGTCCCGAAGAACTCCGCCAGCCGCCGGTGGCGGCCGGGCGCGCCGTGCGTCACGGACACGCGCAGCGGGACGACGGGACGCCCGGTGGCCGCCCGGGCCCGCGTCAGGAACAGGCCCAGGGCGAAGAAGTTGATCGCCTCCACCACGTCCGGACCCCAATTCCCGGTCGCGTGACGAATGGTGAAGCTCCGTCCGTCCTCCTCGACGAGGAACTTCTCATGCGCCGCGTCACCGATCACGGCGCAGTACTCCACCGCCTGCTTCAGGGAGTCCCGCAGGCAGGGCCCGGCAGTGATCAGGTAGTCCCACAGGCCGAACGTACCGATCGGCGCCTCGTCGGTGATCAGCGCGCCGATGGCCGTCCCCGGCTCCGCGAGGGTCAGCTGCTCCCACACGGCCAGCGCCGACGCGGTCGAGACCCGGGCCAGATCGTTGTCCAGCACATCGGGGCCGAGGTCGGGCAGCCGGGCGACCCTGCCCGGGCCCACACCGGACCGGCGCAACGCCTCGACGACGAACCGCGCGAGGTGGACGGAGACGGTGCCGTCGGTGCCAGGAGACCGCATAGGACGGACGAGACTACCAGCCGCTCGCATGAACTGGCTGGTCAGGTCCCCTCCTTGACGCCCGGGGCCCCCTCGTGGCGCGACCGGTCGGCCCCCGGCGCGGGAGGTTTCCCGGTGGCGCCGGGGGTCCCCTCGTTGGCGCGTGCGGGTCCTTATCAATGCCTGGGGGACCGGCCTACGTTGGCATCGGCCGCGGTATGTGGATCAAGAAACAAGCGGCGATCCGTACGGGACCACCGAGTCGAAGGAACCGATGTGACGTTCTCCCCCGCCCACTGGCAGAGCCGCCTCGACGCACTGCGCGCAGCCCACCACGTTCCCGGCGCCACCCTCGCGGTGTTCGCCGAGGGGGAGATCCACGAGCTGGCGAGCGGCGTCCTGCACCGCGGCACCGGGGTGGAGGCGACCACCGACTCGGTGTTCCAGCTCGGGTCGATAGCGAAGCTGTACACCGCGACCCTGGTGATGCAGCTCGCCGCCGCGGGCGAACTGGACCTCGACGCGCCCGTCGCCGAGGTGCTCCCGGAGTTCTCCGTGGCCGACCCCGAGGCCACGAAGGCGATCACCGTCCGGCGGCTCCTCAGCCACACCAGCGGTCTGACCTGCGACTTCACCTACGACAGCGGCCGGGGCGACGACTGTCTGGCCAAGTACGTGACGGCCGCCCGGAACGTGGCGCTGGACTGCCCGCCCGGCACCGCGGTCTCCTACAGCAGCGTCGGCTACAACGTCCTCGGCCGCATCGTCGAGGTCCTCACGGGACGCACCTGGGACCAGGCCCTCAAGGAGCGGCTCGTGGCCCCGCTCAGCCTGACCCACACCATGACCCTGCCCGAGGAGGCGCTGGCCTTCCGTACGGCGATGGGGCACCTCCCGGGCGACGGGGCGGACCCGGACCCGGCGCCGGCCTGGGACATGATGCCCCGTTCGGCGGGGCCGTACGGGCGCGTCCTGGCCACTGCCGCGGACGTGCTCCGCCTGGCCAAGCTGCACCTCGACGGCGGCTCCGCCCCGGACGGAACCCAGGTCCTGGGCGCCCGGGCCGTCGCGGAGATGCAGCGGTGGGTGGTCGACGTCCCCGACAAGTGGACGGTGAGTGCGGACGGCTGGGGGCTGGGCTGGTCGCTGTACGACTGGAACGGAATCCCCGGCTACGGCCACGACGGCGCCTCGATCGGCCAGTACGGCTACCTGCGCGTGGTCCCCGGCGCCGATCTCATCGTCGTCCTGCTCACCAACGGGGGCGCCTCCCGCCCCCTGTACGCCGACCTGATGCGCGAACTCCTCCGCGAACTCGGCGGAGTCCACATGCCGCCCGCCTTCGCGCCGCCGGCGCGGCCCCCGGTCGTCGACATGGCCCCGCTGGTCGGGACCTACCGCCGCGAAGGGGCGGTCATCACCGTCAGCGTGCAGCCCGACGGCTCCCCGCACCTGCTGTACGAATTCGTCGGCGGGATGCAGCACTTCTCGCCGCCCCTGGCCATGGACCTCACGCCGCTCAGCGACACGGTCTTCGCCGCCTCCGGCGCCGGCTCCTCCTTCAGCGGCGACTGGATGCCCGTCGTCTTCGCCACCCTCGTGGACGGCACGCCCTGCTGCTACATCGGCATGCGCTGCGCGCCCAGGGTCGACGCCGGCTGAGTCCTCGGACCGCCTGGCCTCAGGCCGGACACACACAGAAGGGGTGCCCGGCCGGGTCGGTGAACACCCGCCACCGGTCGCCGCCCGGCTGGTGGTCCGGCTTGCCCGCGCCCAGCTCCAGCAGCACGGTCTCGGCCTCGTCGAGGTCGTCGACCGCGAAGTCGAGGTGGGACTGCTGGGGCAGGGCCTGATCGGGCCACTGCGGAGCCCGGTAGCCGTCCACCCGCTGGAATCCGATGAACAGCCCGTCCGCCCGGGTGAGTCCGGCGAAGTCCCCGTCGCCCCCGGGATGCGGTGCGAAGCCGGTGGCCTGCGCGTAGAAGGCGGCCAGTGCCCGGGGATCGTCGCAGTCGAGCGTGATCGCGGTGAGCCTCATCCGCAGCGGCACGTCAACTCCTACTTTCCCTTGAGCAGTTGGTCGACCCTGGGCACGGAGAGCCCGGTCAGCCCTGCCACCTCCTTGAGGGTGCGTCCCTGCCTCAACTCGCCCACGGCGCCGATGCGCAGGTTCTTGACCTCCCTGGCCACATCGGGCAGCAGCTGATCGGTGAACAGCCGTGCGGCCCGTTCCCGCGCGACCGGGTCCTCGACGCCGGCAAGGCACGCCCGAACGGCGCTCACGTACTCGACGGTCAAGGCGCGCAGGTCATCGGGTATTTGCTGCTCGGCAGGGGTGATGTCGGTCATGGGGCCAGCGTACGCAGTCGTGGTAGGAATTCAGGATGACCTTCCCCGTCATTGCGTGTCGCGCCGCGCGGGAGAAGGGCCAAGTGGGTTGCCAGGACGGGGGGTTCGTGGTGTGCCGCGCCGTGGCCGCGGCCAAGTTCCGTGGGTCGTAACGCCGTTGCGAGGAGAGGGCCGACAGGGGCCGTCCGCCCACCGCCATCACACACAGGAGCAGCATGATCCTCGAACTCGCCGTGATCTACACGAACCGGCTCGACGCCTGCCGTGACTTCTACCGCGGCATCGGCCTCGACCTCGTGCCCGAGCAACACGGAAACGGCCCCGAGCACTACGCGGCGACGCTCGCCGGTGGCGGCGTCCTGGAGCTCTACGAGGCCACCGGCCGCCCGGAGACCGGCTACCTGCGCCTCGGCCTCACCGGCCCGCCGAACGGCGCGGGGTTCCTGCCGCCCGGCCGGCACACGCTGTCCGACCCGGACGGCCGTACGGTCGTCCTCACCGTCGCGGAGACCACCTCGGGGCAGGTCCGGCCGGAGCCGCGGGCCGCTGCGCAGGGCCGGCGGGCCGGCGCCTCCACCCCTGCGCCGAAGGGCGGCCCCGTCCCGCCCGAGGGCCGTACCGGCGTCACCTACACCGAGATAGCCGGGCACTACGGAATGAGCGCCCGCTACCTGTCGGAGAATCCCCGCTGGGGACGGCATCCCGACTGGCCGGCCGCCATCGGGAAGCGCGGCAGGGCCATCGAGTTCGACGCGGAGGCCATCGCCCGGTTCTTCGGCGAGCACCACACCCGGGAGGCCACTCCGCTCGACCCGAACCGCCGGTACACCGTGGTCGAGATCGCCGAGGCGTCCGGCCTCCAGCCCGACAGCATCCGGTCGGACATCAGCCGCGGCCGCTGGCCCGCGCCGGACGAGATGGACGGCGACCGGAAGCTGTGGTGGGGCGAGACGGTCACGACGCACCTGGCCGGCCGCCGCATCTACCGCAACAAGCCCAAGTGACCGGACCCCCCAGGGCCCGTCTTGCCGATCAGGCCGGGCCCGGCCTGCCCGGCACGGCACCTCGCCGCGTTGTCGAAACGCGCGAGTACGGCCAAGTGCGAGCTGCGCCTCTCCGCCTTGCGATGCACCGCACCGGACAACCCGGGCCGACCGGCCTGATCGACAAGACGGACCCTAGGGAGCGACGGTGAGGCGGAGATCGGCGAGCGGCAGGGCGATCCGTGCGGCGGTGCGCGCAGGGAGCCGGGCGGCCCGCGCGTCGATCCAGGCGAGTACGGAGGCCTGCTCGTCCCCGTCGCACAGCGCGAGGTGGAACAGCAGCTGCCGCCAGGCGCACGCGGTGCTCGTCGCGGTGGCGCCGCGGCCCGTCGCGGCGGTGAACGCGCCCCGGGCCGCGCCGTCCCAGCCGCCCTGCGGGGCGATGCCCACGTGCACGACCAGGGTGGCGAGGTTGAACGTCGTGAGGATCCGGGCCTGTTCGACGACCGCCGGGTCATGGGCCGGTGACCACCCCGGGCGCCCGGCACGCTCGGCGCACAACTGCGCGAAGCCGTAGCGGTCCTGGGCGACCGCCAGGTCCCGCACCGCAGCGAAGTCGATGCCGTAGTAGCGCTCGTACACCGTGCCGCCCAGCAGCTCGGCGGCGGTCCGTGCGGCCGCGAGCAGGTCCGCGGTGGCCATCCCGCTGTACGCGTCGGCCAGTGGCTCCGCGGCGAACGGCACGGGCAGCTCCGCCGACCGGGCGAGCCCGGACAGCGTCCGTACGAGCAGGTTCGGCAGCCCGGCCCCCGGGAAGGCCTGCACGCAGGTCTCGCCGAGCATCCGCAGGGTGGAGCGGGCCTGCTCCACCGGGTCGCCGGCCCATGGGGCGACCGCACGGACCCACGGCAGCCCGGTGATCCGGGCGTGGTGCTCGGGGCTCCACCACAACGGGTACCGGGGGTGCCGGGGGGCGCGGTAGGTCGCGGTGATCAGCGTGCGCAGCGCCCCGTCGGCGTACCCGTGCGCGGTGTGCGTGGCGATCAGCTGCTCCGCCACCTCGCCCAGCACCTCCGCGGAAGGGACCGCCCCGACGTCCAGCAGTGTGGCCAGGGGCGCGCTGCGCGCAGCGGTGACGACGGCCCGGACCGATGCCGGGACGGCGGTCCCGGCGGGCAGCCCGGCCTCCTCGGCCTCCTCGGCGGTCACCGGGGCGAGCAGCGGTTCGACGTCGGCCAGCCCCCGGCTCACGTCGAACGGGGCGAGCCGGCGCAGCACGAGGGCGGCCAGGTCGTGGTGCGCGGGCCGGTCCGCCTGCCGGGCCCGGGCACGGCGCAACCGGGTGTGCTCGGCGGAGCCGGGGCGGCCACGCCGGGCGACCATCGAGGCGACGGCCCGGCGCAGCCGTCCGGCGAGCCGGGGCGACAGCTCGCGCCCGGCGACCGTCTCCTCCAGCGCGAGGCGCAGGACGGCCGGATTGGACTTGGGGTCGAGGTGCTCGGTGCAGCGGGTGTGCGCGGCCGCGAGGCGCCGGTACCGCGCGAGGAGGGCGGCGCCCTGCACGGCGCCCTGTGCGGTGTCCGCCCCGGTGCGCAGCCAGTGGTCGAGCAGGTCGTCCTCGAAGGGCCGCCAGACGGTGAGCGCCTCGTGCTGCGCCTCGATGCCGGGACGGGGCGCGCGGTCCGCGAGCCTGCGGGCGGCCTCGCCGACGGTACGCACGTGTACGGCGTCCGGGGCGGGAACCGGTCCGTCCGCGGGGTGCGGCGCGAACCGCACCTCGCCGGCGAAGGGCCGCAGTTCCTCGACGAGTGAGGCCGCGGCGCCGCTCTCCCCGGCGCGCAGCAGCCACGCCACGCAGAGCAGCGCGGCCTCCTCGGGCGCGCGCACCTCGTAGCGCCCGCTGTCGAGCATCGACCACAGCCGGGCGAGGCCCTCGTCGGTGAGGCAGTGGTCGAAGAGCTCCGCGGGCGTGAGCCGTTGTTCAGTGATCTCGTTCATGGCCGGCGTGGCAGGTCCTGCCCCTGCGCCCTCCGACTGTGCAGGTCGGTGCTCTGGCTGCTGAGCTACACGCCGTTCGGGGGAAATCTAGGCGGGGCCCGCCGGTCGCACAAGCCGGTTCCCCCCGCGCCGCGGCGGGCTGCGGCTAAAGCGGTTTCCCCGCGGCGGGTAAAGCGCATTAGTGCGGACCCGTGCGAACCGTCGATAAGAAGTCAAACTTTGACGGACAGGCAGCTCCGTTATCGAATCGATACCATCTCCGACTGTCTTTGTACTAAAGCGCATTAGTGCAGCTCGGAGTGGCATCGATCAAGGCCTCGGCGGTGCGTCCGGCCCTGTTGTGCCATTCGGCACCAATGCGCCACCGGCCAGCCGCGTTCCTGCCTCATTGACGAGGTCTTGCTTTCGGACGACCGTGGGCACCGCCTCCGGCAATGAGGCCGGACTTCTGCAAAGGCGGCGACGATGACCCGTTCGAACCCGACCCGTATTGCTGTCGCCCTGCTGGCGACGGGCGCCCTCCTCTCTACCGCCGCGTGCGGCCTCGGCGGCGGCCCCGGGGACACGAAGGAGGCGGAGCGGACGGGCAGGGTGGCCGGCGAGATCACCTTCCGCACCCTCCAGTTGAAGCCCACCTTCACGGCCTACGTCCGGTCGGTCATCGACGGCTTCGAGAAGCAGTACCCCGAGGTCAAGGTGAAGTGGGAGGACGTCCCGGGCGAGGGCTACAACGAGAAGCTCGTCGCCGACGCCCAGGCCGGAGCCCTCCCCGACGTGGTCAACCTCTCCACCGACTCCTTCCAGCTGCTCGGCGACCGGGGCATGCTCGCCGACGTCGCCGAACTCGACGGGGCGATGGCCAAGGAGTACGTGCCGGGCGCCTGGGAACAGTTCAAGCTGCCCGGCAAGGGCGACAGCGTGTACGCGTACCCTTGGTACGTCACCCCGGAGATCCTGACCTACAACAGAGAGCTCTTCGAGAAGGCCGGTCTGAATCCGGCCGAGCCGCCGACCGGCGTGGAGCAGTTCTTCGACTACGCCGAGCGGATCGCCGCCACCTCCGGTGGCCAGTACTCCGCCTTCATGGCCGACCCCAAGGGCCGGCTGCCCGGGGACTGGCAGAAGATGGGCATCCCGATCCTCAGCGAGAAGCAGGACCGGTTCACCTTCGACACCGACCGGGCCGTCCGGTGGGTGGAGCGGATGAAGGACCTCTACGCCAAGGGCGCCATGCCCAAGGAGTCCCTGCTCAAGTCGGACGACATCAACCAGCTCTACGGCGGCGGGAAGATCGTCTTCGGTCCGGGCTCCCCGGGCTTCGTCAAGGACATCAAACAGAACGCCCCGCAGATCTACGCCAAGACCCAGGTCGCCGGAGCCGTCACGGGCACGCTCGGCCACATCGGCATCTACGCCCAGTCGCTCGGCATACGCAAGGACACCAAGCACCTGGACGCCGCGGCCGAGTTCGCCAAATGGGTCACCAACGGCCCCAACCAGGTGGAATTCTCCAGGAAGGCCACCATCTACCCGTCCAACGCCCAGGGCCTCGCCGACCCGTTCTTCTCCGACAAGGGCGACGGCAAGGACGCAGAGACCCTCGCCCGTGCGATCGGCGCCGACCAGCTGAAGACCGCCGCGCTCGACGCCAACACCCCCGTCCAGTGGACCAACCAGGTCGGGGACGCCGTCGTACGCGAGATGCAGAAGGCCATCAAGGGCGAGCAGGATCCCCGGACCGCCGTGCAGAAGGCCCAGGAAGCGGCGAACAAGCTCCTCGCCGCCGCGGCCGCGAAGTGACCGCGGAGGCCGCCGAAGCCGCCGAAGCCGCCGAGGCCGCTGAAGCCACCGGGACCGCCGTCGAACCGCGGGGCGGCGGCACGGCACACGAT
>NZ_JBSGXU010000219.1:0-12787 GCF_053610205.1 Streptomyces sp. NPDC054932
ACGCTGGACGACGCGCTGCCCCGCCGCACCGCGGTGGCGGCGTACCTCCACGAGCGCGACGGCGACCTGGCGACGGCGGCCCGGCTGTACGCCGAGGCCGCGCGGAAGGCACCCAACCTCGCCGAGCGCGATCACCTGACGCGTCAGGCCGCCCGGCTCAACGCCCTCCGGCGCGGCTGACGGGCGGGCGGCGCTGCGACCTCGGATCAGGGCGCCGTGCGGGTGACGGTCGGCAGCGGCGCGGGCGGATTCCAGGTGCTGGGCGCGGGTTCCGGTGCGAACGGCCCGGCCCGGTTGGCCATGAGGATCATCATCGTGTCGGCGAAGACCAGGGTGATGACGATGAGGGCCAGCCCGATCGGGTTGTTGGGGTTGTAGTAGTACCGGTTGGTCCCCCACTTGCTCCGCTTGAAGACGGGCTCGTCGTCGTGGGGCACGTCTGACCTCCGTGGTGGGCCCGCCGGCCGGGGCGAGCGGCGGCAGGGGTGCAGAACTGTCCGACGATTCTGCCCTGTTGATCGAATGCGACCGGCGGGCGGGGGTCACTTCACGTCGGTCGCGGTCCGCAGGGCCAGCGCGGAGTGGACGAGCCAGCCCGCCAGCGCGCCGGCCACGTACCAGAACAGGTCGGGCGCGTTGAAGGTGGAGCCGAGGACCAGGCGGGCCACGGTGCTGTGCCGGGAGAGCTCCGCCGGCACACCGGTGAGCTGGAGGAACTCGACGGCCCAACTGGCGGCCAGCGCGGCCCCGGCCGCCCGCAGGGGCGTCACCCGGGGCGCGAGCAGCACGAAGAGGCTCAGCAGCAGGACGGTGTAGAGGGCGTCTCCGCCGTACTTCGCCACGCTCCCGTCGGCCACGGCCCGCAGCCCCAGCCCGGCGGCGACGGTCACCACCGCGGCCCCGGCTGCGACCAGCCGGGTCCGTACGGGGTCGGGGGCGGGGGTGCTGTCACGGCGTCGGGTCATGAGGTCCACGGGGTCATCCTGCTGCAGCCCCGCGGAGCCCCGGGCGGCGCCCCGGGAACCGGCCCGGAACCGGCCCGGCTAGCGGGTCGGGTAGTCCGTGTACCCGCGGGCGTCGCCGCCGAAGAAGGTGGCGGGGTCGGGGGTGTTGTACGGACCTTCGGTGCGCAGGCGCTCGGGCAGGTCGGGGTTGGCCAGGAAGAGGGCCCCGAAGGCGAGGAGGTCGGCGACGCCGTCCTCGATCAGCGTGAGGGCGCGGTGGTCGGTGGGGCCCTCGGTCGCCGGGTTCAGCACGAGCGGTCCGGAGAACTGCTTGCGCAGGGCGAGGGTGGTCTCCCGCGCCTCGGGGCTGGGCTCGAGGATGTGGAGGTAGGCCAGGCCGAGCCCGTCGATCTCCTTGACCAGGGCCTCGTAGGCGGGCTGCGGGTCGGGCTCGGAGATGTCGTTGTACGTGTTCCCGGGGGAGATGCGCAGCGCTGTGCGCTCGGCGCCGATCGCGGCGGCCACCGCCTTGACCGCCTCCACCGCGAAGCGGATGCGGTTCTCCACCGGGCCGCCCCACTCGTCGGTGCGCCGGTTGGAACCGGGGGCCAGGAACTGGTGGATCAGGTAGCCGTTGGCCCCGTGCAGCTCCACCCCGTCGAAGCCGGCCTCCACCGCGTTGCGGGCCGCCTCCGCGTAGTCGGCGATGGTCTGGCGCACCTCGGCCCCGGTCAGCTCCCGGGGGGTCACGAAGTCCTTCATGCCCTCGCCGGTGAAGAGCTGCCCCTGGGCGGCCACCGCGGACGGGGCCACGGGGACGAGGCCGTCGGGCAGCAGGGTCGGGTGGCCGATGCGGCCGGAGTGCATCAGCTGGGCGAAGATCCGGCCGCCTGCGGCGTGCACGGAGTCGGTGACCTCGCGCCATGCCGCGACCTGCTCGGCGCTGTGCAGCCCGGGGGTGAAGGGGTAACCCTGTCCGACGACGGAGGGCTGGATCCCCTCGGTGATGATCAGACCGGCGGACGCGCGCTGGGTGTAGTACTCGGCGACGAGGCCGGTGGCGATGCCGCCCTCGGCCGCGCGGCTGCGGGTCATCGGCGCCAGGGCGATCCGGTTGGAGAGCGGGGTGCCCGCGATGTGGACCGGTTCGAAAGCGCTGGTCATTTCTGCCTCACAAAGATAGTTGGTCGGCCAATGATTGGCTCCGGGATGCAGCGTACCCCATTACTTGGCCGACCAAGGTAAAATGTGGGCGACGGGTAGAATCCATCCCGGATCTTCCCTACCGACCAGCAGGAGCACTCCCATGACCGCGGAATCCGTGCAGGAGCCGCGCACCGCCCCGCACTGCCCGGCGGCGCCGGACGCGGTGCTGGACGGGCCGGTGAGTCATGCGATCAGCCGCGTCTCCCGGCTCCACCGGATCGCGGCCGGCCGGGTCCTGCGGGACCTGGGGCTGCACCCGGGGCAGGAGTTCCTGATGATGCACCTCTGGGACAGCGGGGCCGTGCGCCAGTCCGAGCTGATCAAGGCGGTCGGCCTCGACCCCTCGACGGTGACCAAGATGCTCCAGCGCCTGGAGCAGTCCGGCCATGTGCGCCGCCGCCCGGACCCCGCGGACCGGCGTGCCTCCCTGGTCGAGGCGACCGATGCCAGCTGCGGGCTCCTGGTCGAGGTCCGCAGGGCCTGGGGCGAGCTGGAACGCCAGACCCTCGAAGGCCTGGACGCCACCGAACGCGCCGAACTGGCCCGCCTCCTGGGCAAGGTCGAAGCCACCCTGTGCACGGAGGTCAGTCGCGGCGGCGGCGCGGAGTGCGACGCCGCCTACAAGGAGCCGGGCGGCTGCTGAGGCCGTCCCGCACTCTCCCGTCGGGCGCCGCACGGGCGCATCTGAAGGGCGATCTCATCCGGTTTGGCAGAGAATGCCCTTGAGGGGCATCCTCACGCGATGCCGGCACGTGCGGATCGGCGGTCTGAAGGTCGTGGGACATGGCATCTATTACGCTCCCGGACGCAGAGCGAACCGCGACCTCCCAAGTCCTCGGGGATCCGGGGGCGCCGGCAACGGACGGATCCCCGCCCGCCCCCGAGGAACAAGCGTCCATCGCCACCACCGTGGCGCGGTTGAGGCTGGCCTACCCCTGGATCGACGCGGCCACCGTCGAGGCGACCGTCCAGGCCGCGTACGACTCGTTCCAGGGGGCCAGGGTCACGTCCTACATCCCGATCCTGGCCGAACGCCGGTCCCGCAAGGCACTCGGCGCCGCCTCCCGTACCGACGGAGAAGGTGGGGACCGGTGACATCGGACAAGAGGGCCGAGCGCATCGCGGACTTCATCGCTCCGCTGCGGGTGCGACCGGGGTCGGAAGTGGACCTGGAACGGGACTTCGACCCCCGCTACAAGGCCGGGCTGAAGAAGCGGGACGGGGTCGAGCTGCTGCAGACCGGAGTGTCGCTGCTCGCCGAGTACCAGGAGCGGCTGGCCGCCCAGGACACCTACGGCGTGGTGCTCTGCCTCCAGGCGCTCGACGCCGGGGGCAAGGACGGGACGATCCGCCACGTGATGAGCGGGGTCAATCCCCAGGGCGTGCGGGTCAGCAGCTTCAAGGTGCCGTCCACCGAGGAACTGGACCACGACTACCTGTGGCGTTACGCCCGGCGGCTGCCCGCGCGCGGCGAGATCGCCATCTTCAACCGCTCGCACTACGAGGAGGTCCTCGTCGTGCGGGTCCATCCCGAGATCCTCCTCCGGCAGAAGCTGCCGGAACACGGACTCGGGGAGGGCATCTGGGACCGGCGCTACCGGGAGATCAACCGCTGGGAGCACTACCTCACCGACAACGGGTTCAAGGTGGTGAAGATCTTCCTGAACCTGTCGAAGGAGGAGCAGCGCACCCGCTTCCTGAAGCGGATCGACCTGCCGGAGAAGAACTGGAAGTTCTCCGCGGCCGACGTCCGCGAGCGGCGCCGCTGGGACGACTACCAGGAGGCCTTCTCCGAGATGCTGTCGGCCACGAGCACCAAGTGGGCCCCGTGGTACGTCGTGCCGGCGGACCGGAAGTGGTTCGCGCGGATCTGTGCGGCGGCGGTCCTCGCCCACACCCTGATGGACATCGATCCGCAGTACCCCGAGGTGCCCGAGGAGGCCCGGAAGGATCTCCTCGTCACGAAACGGAGCCTGGAGCGGGAGGCCCCCGCGGGGGCCGCGGCCGATCCGTACGCCGCCCGGCACCTGTCGGCCGCCCGGGACGGCGGGCACCGGGACAAGCCGGAGAAGAAGCGTCGCTAGCGACCCTCGGACGGTACTGGAGCGCCCGGACGCGTCCGCGGCCCCGGATCGGAGGCACAACCATGACGGTGCGGTCGGATTCCGTGGCGGAGCAGCCCCGCGCCGGCGGGGACGAGTGGTACGCGCGCTCCCCCGGGGAGGTCGTGGCGGCGTTCGGTGTCGACCCCGCGTCGGGTCTGTCCGCCGCACGGGCCGCGGAACTCCTGACGGCGCACGGCCCGAACGCGCTGCCCGAGGAGCAGCGGACTCCGGCCTGGCGCCGGTTCCTCGCCCAGTACCGCAGCTACATGCAGATCGTCCTCCTGGTGGCGGCGATCGTCTCCCTGGTCATCCAGGAGTGGACCACCGCGATCCTGCTGATCGTGCTGACGCTGCTGAACGCGGTCATCGGCCTGCGCCAGGAGGGCAAGGCCGAGAGTGCCATGAACGCGCTGAAGTCGATGATGAAGACGACGGCGCGGGTACGGAGGGACGGCAGGGAGGCCGAGATCCCCGCCGAACAGCTCGTCACCGGCGATGTCGTGCTCGTCTCCGCCGGGGACCAGGTACCGGCCGACGGACGTCTCATCGAGGCCAGTGCCCTGCAGATCGACGAATCGGCGCTCACCGGGGAGAGCGTTCCCGCCGCCAAGGACACCGGCGCGCTGGCGGGCAGCCGGCTGTCGCCCGGTGACCGGACCAACACGGCGTTCATGAACACCCCGGTCACCCACGGCAGCGGCGTCATGGTCGTCATCGCGACCGGTGCGGACACCGAGCTCGGCAAGATCTCCGGGATGCTGTCGGTCACCGAGAAGGAGGTGCCGCCGCTCACCAAGGAGCTCGACAGGCTGACCCTGTGGATCACGGCCGCGGCCGGCCTCACCATGATCGTGATGTTCGCCCTGGGGCGCCAGCGGGACCAGGCCTGGGACGTCCTGTTCGTCAGCGCGGTCTCGCTGGCCATCGCGGCGATCCCCGAGGCCCTGCCGACCGTGACCCAGGCGATCCTGTCCGTCGGGAGCCTGAACCTGGCGAAGCGCAACGCCATCGTCAAGGAACTGCCGTCGGTCGAGACACTGGCGTTCACCTCGGCGATCAACTCGGACAAGACCGGCACCCTGACGATGAACCAGATGACGGCCGTCGAGGTGCTGAGCCCCACCGACCGGTACACCGTGTCGGGCACGGGCTACGGCCTCGAGGGGAAGGTCCACCACGCCGCCGGGTCCGCCGGGGGGATCGAGGACGCGATCCTGCCGTACGTGGTGGCCAGCGACGCCAAGCTGGTGGGCGGCGAGGTGGTGGGCGATCCCACCGAGGGCGCGCTGCTGGTGCTCGCGCACAAGGCCGGCCTGGACACCGACGCCACCAGGGACGCCCTGCCCCGGCTCGCCACCCTGCCCTTCGACCCCGAGTACAAACTGATGGCCACCTTCCACCCGGCGGCCGACGCCTCCGGGCGGCAGGTCGTGCGCTGCTTCGTCAAGGGCGCGGCCCCGGCGGTGATGGCGCGTGCCACCACCGCGCTCGCGGCGGGCGAAACCGTTCCGTGGGACGCCGGTCTGCTGCGCCGCGCCGAGGAGGCGAGCGAGCGGATGGGCGGCGAGGGGCGCCGGGTGATGGCCGCGGCCACCCGTGACCTGGACCCGGACGACTTCGATCCGGACGGCGACCTGCTCGCGTACGTCACCGGGCTGCGCATGACCAGTCTCGTCGGCATGGTCGATCCGCCGCGTGAGGAGGCCAGGGCGGCGGTGGCCGACGCGCAGGCGGCGCACATCCGGGTCCGTCTGGTGACCGGGGACGACGTCACCACCGGGGCGGCGATCGCCCGGCAGATCGGCATCCCGGGCGAGGCGGTCCTCGGCTCCGATTTCGCCGCCATGAGCGAGGAGGAGCAGCTCGCCCGCATCGAGGGGATCGGTGTGGTGGGGCGGGTCGCCCCGGAGCACAAGGTGCTGCTCGCCAACACGCTCAAGAAGAAGGGCGAGGTCGTGGCGATGACCGGCGACGGCGTCAACGACGCGCCGGCCATCAAGGCCGCCGACATCGGTATCGCCATGGGCAGCGGCACGGACGTCGCGAAGAACGCCGGACGCATGATCCTCTCCGACGACAACTTCGCCACCATCGTCTATGCCGTGGAGCAGGGCCGGACGATCTACGACAACCTCACCAAGTACATCCGGTTCGTCCTGCTCCTGCTGGTCACGTTCGTGCTGACGTTCCTCGGGGCGACCGTCTTCAACATCGCCGCCGGTGAACCGTTCACCCCTCCGCAGGTGCTGTGGATCCACTTCGTCGTCAACGCCTCGTTCGGCTTCGCGCTCGGCTTCGACCGGGAGAGCGCGGGCCTCATGCGGCGCAGGCCCCGGCCACGCGGGGAATCGGTGCTCACGCGGCCCGTGCTCGTCACGGTCGGGCTGGGCGGGCTGGCGATCACCGTCCTCCTGCTCGCACTGATCACGCTCGGCGAGAGCCACTTCGACGACATCGGGATCGGCCGGTCGATCGCGTTCACGGCCTTCTCGCTGTGCCTGGTCGTGGCCGCGTTCGAATGCCGCAGCGAGACCGAGTCCGTACTGACGCCGTCCACGTTCGACAGCAAGCAGATGAACTGGGTCGCCCTGGCCCAGTTCGTGCTCGCCGTGCTGGTGACCCAGATGGACGGCTTCCAGCGGGTCCTCGGGACGACGGAGATCGACGCGCGGCAGTTCGGCTGGGCGCTGCTCGCCGCCCTCGTACTCCTGGTCCTGTGGGAACTGGGCAAGCTCGTCGCCCGCCGCTCGAGGGCCTCCTGAGGAAGGCCCGTACGTGACCACCCGGAGCGACGGCCACCAGGTCCACGGGGTGCTCTCCCGCTTCCGGGCGGTTCCCGGTGTCCGTGCGGTCTCGACCTACCGGCGCGAGTGGCTGGCCAAGGACCTGGTCGCGGGAGTCGTCCTGACCACGCTGCTGGTGCCCCAGGGCATGGCGTACGCCGAGCTGGCGGGCCTGCCGGCCATCACCGGCCTGTACACGACGGTCCTTTGCCTGCTCGGGTACGCGGTGTGCGGGCCGTCCCGGATCCTGGTGCTGGGTCCCGACTCCTCGCTGGGGCCGATGATCGCCGCGACCGTGCTGCCCCTGGTGGCGGCGGACGGGGATCCCGACCGGGCCGTCGCCCTGGCGTCGATGCTCGCCGTCATGGTGGCGGCCATCATGATCCTGGCCTCGGTGGCGAAGCTCGGCTTCATCGCCGACCTGATCTCCAAACCGACGATGATCGGCTACATGAACGGCCTGGCCCTGACCATTCTGATCGGTCAGCTGCCCAAGCTGCTCGGCTTCAAGGTCGAGGCGGACAACCTGATCGGCGAGTGCGCCGGCCTCGTGCGGGGGCTCGCCGACGGGGCGGCGGTACCGGCGTCCGCCGCCGTCGGCCTCGGCGGGATCGCTCTGATCCTGGTCCTGCAGCGGTTCCTGCCGAAGATCCCCGCGGTGCTCGTGATGGTGGTCCTGGCGATCGCCGCGGCCACCGCCTTCGACCTCGGCGAGCACGGGGTCGGCCTGGTCGGTGTACTGCCCGAGGGCTTCCCGCCGTTCACGATCCCCGACGTGCGCGCCGCCGACCTGGCGCCGCTGCTCGCCGGTGCGCTGGGCATCGCCCTGGTGTCCCTGGCCGACACGATCTCCAACGCGTCCGCCTTCGCCGCCCGCACGGGGCAGGAGGTCCACGGCAACCAGGAGATGGCGGGCGTCGGCGCCGCCAACCTGGCGGCCGCGCTCTTCCAGGGCTTCCCCGTCAGCAGCAGCGGATCCCGGACGGCGGTGGCGGAGCGCGCGGGGGCCAGGAGCCAGCTCACCGGGGTCGTCGGAGCGGCCCTCATCGTCCTCATGCTCGTGCTGGCTCCGGGTCTGTTCCGCAACCTCCCCCAGCCGGCCCTGGCCGCCGTGGTCATCACCGCGTCCCTGTCCCTCGCGGACATCCCGGGGGCCGTCCGGCTCTGGCAGCAGCGCCGGGCCGAGTTCCTGCTGTGCTTCGCGGCCTTCGCCGGTGTGGCCCTGCTCGGCGTACTGCCCGGGATCGCCATCGCCGTGGCACTGTCCGTCCTCAACGTCTTCCGGCGCGCCTGGTGGCCGTACGACACGGTGCTGGGCCGGGTGCCGGGCCTGGAGGGCTACCACGACATCCGCTCCTACCCGCACGCCGACCTGCTGCCGGGCCTGGTCATCTACCGGTTCGACGCGCCGCTCATCTTCGCCAACGCCAAGACCTTCCGTGACGAGGTCAGGCGGCTGGCCGGGGCGGATCCGCGGCCGAGCTGGATCGTGGTCGCGGCGGAGCCCATGACCGATGTCGACACCACCGCGGCCGACGTCCTGGAAGAGCTCGACGAAGCGCTCAACGCGGAAGGCGTGCACCTCGTGTTCGCCGAGCTCAAGGACCCCGTGCGGCACAAGATCGAGCGGTACGAACTCACCCGCACCATCGACCCCGATCATTTCTTCCCCACCGTGGAGGCCGCGGTCGCCGCCTTCCGCCTGCGCACCGGGGCGAAGTGGACTCCCCCCGACGAGCGGTGACCGTCACCGCTCCCCCGGAGCCCCCTCGCCGCCGTGGCCTCCCCCTTCCGCTGGCGCGTCCGACCGCGCCTTGGGACCATGTGCTCGGAGGGAGCCATGACCGATCACCAGCCGGTACCTCCGCCGAAAGAGCCGGCACCGCGCAAACACCGACTGCTGCCCCACCTGACGCTGCCGGGCTGCTGGGGCGCGCTCCTCCTGGCATGCCTGTCCTTCACCCCGTCACTGCTCCCCCGCGGGGGCGTTCTCCAGGGCCTGATCTGCGGCATCAGCGCGGCCATCGGCTACGGGCTGGGCGTCGTCGCGGCCTTCGTGTGGCGGGCCTTCGCCGACCGGGAGGCGCGCAGCCCCTCGCGCAGGTCCTGGATCGTCCTGCTGGTCGGCGCGGTCGTGCTGTTCGGCGTCTCGTTCGGCCTCGGACAGTACTGGCAGCACGAGATCCGCGGGCTCATGGGAGTCACCGAGTACAACGTCCTCGCCACCGTCGCCTGCCCGTTCGTCGCCGCTGTCGTCTTCCTGCTCCTGCTGCTGGCCGGGCGGGGACTCAGGGCCGTGTACCGCCGGGCCGCCGATCTGCTCGGGCGCTGGATCGGCGAGCGGGCGGCGCGGGTGGTCGGCTGGCTCCTGGTGGCGGGCCTGGCGTGGGCCGTGTTCTCCGGGCTGCTGCTGAGCGGTTTCGTGAACGCGGCGAACGAGGCCTTCTCGCTGCGTGACACGGAAACGCCGGAAGGCGTGCACCAGCCCACGTCGGCGCTGCGCTCGGGCGGGCCGGGCTCGCTGGTGCCGTGGGACTCACTGGGCAGGGAGGGCCGTGCGTTCGCCGACGGAGGACCGTCGGCGAAGGAGATCGGCGCGTTCACCCACCGCACGGCGCAGGAGCCCATCCGGGCCTACGCCGGGCTGGAGACCTCCGACAACACGGAGACCCGGGCGGCCCGGGCCGTCGCGGACCTCGAACGGGCGGGCGGCTTCGCCCGCGAGAACCTGCTCGTGATGACCACCACGGGCAGCGGCTGGGTCGACCCCGCCGCGGTGGACTCGTTCGAGTACCTCGGCAACGGCGACTCGGCCAGCGTGGCGATCCAGTACTCGTACCTGCCGTCGTGGTTGTCGTACCTGGTCGACCAGTCCAAGGCGCGCGAGGCCGGCCGCGACCTCTTCGACGCCGTGTACGACAAGTGGTCCAAGCTGCCCCAGGACCAGCGCCCGCGGCTGTTCGTGGCCGGTGAGAGCCTGGGGTCGTTCGGCGGGGAGACGGCCTTCAGCGGGGAGTACGACCTGCGCAACCGGACCGCCGGCACCGTGTTCGCCGGCCCGCCCAATTTCAACGCACTGTTCCGCGAGTTCAGCGACCACCGCGATGCGGGCAGCCCGGAGATCGAGCCCGTCTACCGGGAGGGCCGCACCGTCCGGTTCACCGACGACCCGGCCACCGGGACGCCTCCGGCGGACCGGCCGTGGGACGGCACCCGGGTGGTCTACCTGATGCACCCGTCGGATCCGATCGTCTGGTGGAGCCCGAATCTGGCCCTCACCGAGCCCGACTGGATCGGGGAGCGGCCCGGCTCGGACGTGCTCGAAGCCATGGTCTGGATTCCGTTCGTGACCTTCTGGCAGGTGACCGCCGACCTGCCGTTCTCGACCGGCGTACCGGACGGCCACGGGCACACGTACAAGGCCGCGTACGTGGACTCCTGGAACGACGTCATGCGGCCCGACGGGTTCACCGCGCAGGACCTGGACCGGCTGAAGGACATCGTCTCGCCGCAGGGCTGAGCCCTGGCCGGACCCGCACCGCCGCGCCGTCAGCGCAGCAGGAAACCGGCGAGGTGGCCGAGCGCGTTGACCGCCCAGTGCAGGCCCATGGGGGCCAGCAGACTGCCGCTGCGGCGGCGCAGTTCGCAGAACAGGACGCCCGCCGCGGCCGTGAACAGCACGGCTCCCAGGACCGCCAGGGCGGCCCCGAGCCCGGATCGGCCGAAGACCGTGGTCAGGGCCGGTTTCTCGGTCGCCAGCTGGAGCGACGGCAGCACGTGCCACAGGCCGAAGAGCAGGCTCGACACCGCGGTCGCCCAGAGCGCCCCGCGGGCGCGGTCCACAAGACCGTAGAGCACGCCGCGGAAGGCGATCTCCTCCACCAGCACCGTGCCGAACGGGACCAGCACGAGGATGCGCAGCGTCACTTCGCCGCCGTCCATCCCGCTGTACCGCCGGTCCTCGAACAGCTCCCTGGTGGCCGGCAGCAGGGCCCCGGCCAGGTAGACGACGCCGACGATTCCGATCAGGGCCAGCGCCCAACGCGCACCGCGGGCCAGCGTGCCGGGGGCCAGACCGGCGTCCGCGAGGGTACCGCCGGCCCGGAAGAGGACGCCGAGCAGCAGGCCGCTGACCACGACGGCCGTCACCAGGCCCCACAGACCGCTCCACCGGTGCACGGCCAGATTGGCGGCGACGAGGACGGCCACCGTGACGCCCACGGCCGGCCACGTACCGAGCGGCCGTCGCTGTCGCCGACCCGGCGGATCCTCTCCTCGAAGCGGCTGATCCACCGCCAGAAGATAGCATGACAAACCGGACCTCATGGGCGCCGCCGTGCCCGCCGGGCCCTCCAGCGCGAGGGCCACGGCGCGTACGTCTCCGAGCGCCCGCGCGACCACGAGTCCTTCGGCGTGCAGGGCACGGGCTGCGCCAGCTCGCCCCGCAGTTCGGCGAGGGCCGGCACCTTCTCGGCCGTGTTCGCCGGGTTCTTCCAGGCGGTGGCACTCGCCGGAGCGGAGGTGATCGGGGCGGCCGAGCCGACCCGTCCGCCGGTGCGGTGGCCGACGGCGGCCGCCGATGCGCTGCCGGGCTTCGCGGAGGAGATCGACCGTAGGAACTCCACCACCACGTCGAACCTGGAGATCAACGCGGTGGGGCTGCGCAACATCCTCGGCACCACCGAGGCACAGGGACTGCCGACCGACCTGCCGGCACCGCTGCTCCGGCCCGACACCCCGGCGTACGAGGACGCTCCGGGGCCTCGTACGATGCGGACCGGGCGGGGTCGTAGCGCAGAGGTCGACGCGCGTGGTCTCCAAAATCGCGAGGACGCCGGTTCGAATCCGGCCGGCTCCGCCTGCCCGACGCCCTCCTGCTCAGCCGGTCGTCTCCGGGCGCGCCAGCCGGTCGCCGCACCGGCTGCAGTACCGTGCGTCGGCCTCGATCGCGTGCCGACCGCACTGCCCGCAGACCATGTGCATGGCGCACTCCACGAGGGCGCCTGACCTCGGGAGCACCCCGATGCGCATCCCGGCACGCCTGCGGTGCGCGGTGAGGAAGGCCAGCCCGTCCGGGCCGGCCAGGAGCCCCCGCGGGGCGCCCCTCGGCAGAAGGGCGAGCGATCCGGGCCCCACCTCCAGCTCGCCACCGTCCATGGTGAGGGAGCCACCGCCCGCGACGACGACCAGCAGTACGTCGACCTCGGCCTCCGTGTGCAGGGCGACCTCGGCGCCCGGCAGGAGGCGCACCAGATTGGCATCGAGCTGTCTGTCGGCGCCGCGCAGCCGCCACAGGGCGCCGCTCTGGTCGTCCGCGGCCGCTGCGACCAGTTCGGCGACGGCGATTCCCTCGACCTTCGGCTTGGCCAACACCCGCGTCTCCCCCGCATCCGGCCGACATCCCGGCACTGCATGATCTCGCATTCGGAGGACGCCTCGTACCGCGCACGCGGCGGGCAGCCCGAACGGTGCGGCGTCATGCCTGCGAAACGCACGGTGGGGCAGGACGGTCGGCGGGGGCTCGGGGACCGGGACGGCAGGTCCCCGGTCCCCGAGGCCCGGGGCATGGGCGGAACGGTCCGGCGGTCATGGGGGTCTTGTCGATCGGGCCGGATCAGGGAGGACACCGCGAGCCCGGCCTGATCCGCAAGACGCCCCCTAGTAGTGCTTTGTTAGGTGGTGTCGTAGGGCTGCCATGGGGTGGGTTGTCGGCAGGTGGGGCAGGTGCCGGTCCAGGTGGCGATGAGGT
>NZ_JBSGXU010000220.1:0-12696 GCF_053610205.1 Streptomyces sp. NPDC054932
AGCCTGGACCGGGCAACGCGAGACCCGGGGGCTGAGCACAGAGGAAGAACACGTCCATGGGCATCACCAGCAGCTCCGCACGTCGTCGGCGGGCGATATCCGTCGCGACTGCGGCCGTCCTCGGCCTCCTGACGGCAGCCGGTACACCGGCCCTCGCCGCCACGGACGGATCGGCAGGCCGGTCCCCGGCCGTACCTCCCGCCGGTTCCGCCGCGCAGGCCGGCACGCCCGGAGCCGCCGCCAAGGGCGCCGCCGGGGTACCGCTGGAGATCTCCCGGCTGGCGCAGGGCAAGGGCCGCGACGTCGCGATCACCATCGACGACGGCCCGGACCCCCGGTGGACGCCCCAGGTCCTGCGTACGCTGCGGGAGAACCACGTCAAGGCCACCTTCTGCATGATCGGGACGAAGGCGCAGAAGTATCCGGAACTGGTGCGCGCGGTCGCCGCGGAGGGGCACCAGTTGTGCAACCACTCCGTCGACCACGACGTGACGATGGACCACAAGCCCGTCGCCTACCAGCAGCAGCAGATACTCGAGGCCAAGGCCATGATCGAGAAGGCCGCGCCGGGGGTTCCCGTCAGTTACTACCGGGCTCCGGGCGGGGCCTTCACCCCCGCGAGCCGGGCGATTGCCGCAGCGAGCGGGATGCGGCCGCTGGGCTGGAGCGTCGATCCCAAGGACTGGAGCAAGCCCGGCCTGCCGGCGCTCATCTCCGCCCTGGAGGGCAAGCTCCCCCGGCAGCCGACCGTCCTCTTCCACGACGGGGGCGGCGACCGCAGCGAGACCGTCGCGGCGCTGAAGCAGTACCTCCCCTGGCTCACCGCACAGGGCTACAGCTTCACCTTCCCGGCCCGCACCACCCCGTAGGACCGCAGGACCGCAGGACCGCAGGACCGCAGCACCCGGCCGCCCGCGTGACCTCCTAGGCCGGGAGGCGGAAGCCGTTGAAGAGGTCGTCCAGGCCGCGCAGGGCCAGGCGGGCGGGGGTGGCCCGCACCGCGAGGTCCCGGGCGGCCACCACGAGCGGGTTGCGCAGGGCGCCCAGGCGTCCGACGCGGCGGGCACGGACGCGTACGGCGTCGGTGCGGTCGCGCCGGGCGGCGGTGTACGCGGCGAGGGCGGCCGGGACGGAGCCGGCACTGTCCTCGCCGACGCCGTCGGGAAGCAGGTGCGCGAGGACCACCGCGTCCTCGATGGCCTGGCAGCCGCCCTGGCCGAGGTTGGGGGCCATCGCATGGGCAGCGTCGCCGAGCCAGGCGATCCGGCCGTGGTGCAGGCGTGGGAGCGGGGCGGCCAGGTCGTAGAGGTCGTTCTGCAGGACGTCGGCGGGTTCGAGGCGCTCGACGCGCTCCAGCAGGGCCGGAATGGGGTCGTGCCACGAGCCGAAGCGCCGCCGGAGCTCGGCCCGGGGGTCGGCGCAGCGGCCGCCGGCCGGGACGACCGCGGTGGCGTAGAGGTAGAACCGGCCGTCGGAGAGCGGGGTCACCCCGAACCGTTCCCCCCGTCCCCAGGTCTCGCTCATGGCCGGTATCCGCAGGTCCGGGGCGTCCACGATGGTCCGCCAGGCCGTCTCCCCTATGTAGTGCAGCCCGGGGTGGGTGGGGAAGAACGCGCGGCGCAGCGAGCTGTGGATGCCGTCGGCGGCGACGACCAGATCGGCGGGCAGGTCCGGGCCGGCTGCCGTGCGGACGGTGGGGCGGCCCGTGGCGTCGTCGACGCCGGTCACGGTGGTGCCGTTGCGGAGGGCCCCCGGCGGGAGGGCGGCGGCCAGGGCGGCGGTGAGGGCCGGGCGCGGGACGGCGATGGGCGGCATGCCGTAGCGGGCCGCCATGTCCGCGGTGCCGGTCCGGGTGAGCCACTGTCCGTCGGAGCGGCGCAGGCCCATCGTGGCGGGTACGGCGCTGCCGGCCGCGCGGGCGGCGTCGACGCCGATGCTGTCGAGTGCGCGCAGGGCGTTGGGGGCGAGGCCGATGCCGGCGCCGGTGACGGGTGGTTCCGGGGCGCGTTCGCACACGGTGACGTGCCAGCCGCGGCGGTGCAGTGCGAGGGCGGCGGTGAGGCCGCCGATCCCGGCTCCGGCCACCACCGCGCGATACTTCGGCATGGAACACCTCTCCGTTCGCTTCCGGCACCGCTGCGCTGCGGGGCCCTCACCACAGCACGGCCGGCCGGGCCAAGTCGGTTCCGGCAGCGCGGACTTTCCCACCGTTTCATGGAGCACACAGCAGGCACCGGGCCCCGTGGGATCACGCGAATACCATGGCGGCATGCCGCTTTTCGACGTGACGATTCGACCGGCTCGGCCGGACGATGAACCCGAGGTGCTGGCGCTCCAGCGCACGGTGTGGTCTCCGCTGAGCGAACCGGGGCCCCTCCCCCCGCCCAACGGGGTCGTCTTCGACGAACGCCGCCCCGTGAGCGGCTTTCTCCTCGCACAGCACGGTCCCAGGACCGTCGGGTACATCACGCAGGGCTCGCCCACCGGCCTGGAGTCGAACGGGCACGTCCGCCAGATCCGCGGTCTGGGCGTGCTCGACCCGGTCCGCGGCGCGGGAGTCGGCCGGGCTCTCGTCGAGGCGGCCTGCCGCGCCGCCCGGGCCGAGGGGGCCCGCCGCATGACGTTGTGCGTCCTCGGCCACAACCTGCCGGCGCGGCGGCTCTACGAACGGTGCGGGTTCACCGTCGCCGGGGTCCTGCCGGAACACTTCCTCATCGACGGAACCTACGTCGACGACGTCTGGATGACCCGCCGCCTCTAGGTCGTGTCCGCTCCCTAGGTGTGCCATCTCATGACATTGGTTCCTCGCGGTCAGGCTCGGCGGCGTAGGACGTGAGGCGATCGGCGAGCGCGATGACGAGGTCGCGGAGTTCATCGGGGCGCTCGATGACGAACGGCCGGTCGAGTGAGGCGAGTACCGGGGGCAGCCAGTCGAGCCGCTCCACCCGCAGCTCGGCGCGCAGCCAGCGCTCGGCCGCGCGGTCCTCGCCGGCCGCGGACTCGTGCTCCTCCAGGCTCGCGACGCCGGCCGGAAGGTGGGCGCGGATCTGCTCAACCGTCCCGTGGATCCGCAAGGTCACCTCATGCCGGTACCCGGCCGTGGCGAACCCTGACAACACGCGCTGTTCCGGACCGGGACCCACTGGCGCTTCGAACGAGCCGGGCAGGGTCCGCGCGTCTGCGATGCGATCGAACCGGAAGGTTCGGTCCTCGCCGATCCGGGCGTCCTTGCCCGTGACGTACCACCGGCCCGCATGGGCGACGATCCCGTACGCGTGCAGCGTGCGTTCGCTGCGCCGTCCGTCACGGTCGGTGTAGCGGATCGAGACCGGTCGGCGGTGGCGCACCGCATCGGCGATCGTGAGCAGGACCCCGGCGTCCGGGGTGTCGAACTCGCCGGGCTGCTCCGTGAAGGCGAGAGCTTCCAGGAGTGTGTCGACCCGACGGGCGATGTGCTTGGGCAGCACCCGCCGGATCTTCGCCGACGCCGTCTCGCTTGCCGTGCGCTCCGTCGTCGTCAACCCTGCTCTGCGGCCCGCGACCAGGCCGAGCACCACGGCCAGCGCCTCGTCGTCGCTGAGCATGAGCGGAGGCAGGCGGTACCCGGGAGCCAGCCGGTACCCGCCGTAGCGGCCGCGCACCGATTCCACGGGCACGTCGAGGTCGATCAGTTGGTCCACATACCGGCGCACGGTGCGCCCTTCGACGCCGAGCCGGTCGGCGAGTTCGGCCACCGTCCGGGTGCCGCCCGACTGCAGCAGCTCCAGGAGTGTCAGCACGCGGCCGGTCGGTCGAGGCATGTCGGCAGCCTAACGCGAATACAGGACCGATTCTGTCCACTATTTCTCCTAGCCTGCGACGAGCACGCCTCCAGCACAGCCAAGGAGATTCCCATGGACTTCGTCTCGATCCGCATCATCACCAGCGACGTCGCGCGCCTCGTCGACTTCTACGAGCGAGCCACAGGGGCGCGGGCGACGTGGGCCACCGAGGACTTCGCCGAACTCCGGACCGCGGGCGCGACCCTCGCGATCGCCGGCACCCGCACCGTCCCGCTGTTCGCCCCGGGCTCCGCCCGCCCGGCGGACAATCACAGCGTGATCACCGAGTTCCTCGTCGATGACGTGGACCGCGTTCACCAGAACCTGACCGGTTTCGTCACCGACTTCGTCACCGAGCCCACCACGATGCCCTGGGGCAACCGGTCGCTGCTGTTCCGCGACCCCGACGGCAACCTCGTCAACTTCTTCACCCCCGTCACCCCGGCGGCCATCGAAAAGTTCGCACGCTGACGCCACGCACAGCCGCTCACGCGGGAGCCCTGAGATCCCAGGGCTCCCGGTGGACGCGGCCGCCGAGTCCAGGAGCACCACCGGTCCCGCCCGCACCCCGAGGACATCGCCGACCTGGTGGAGGCGCTGCGGCGGCAGACCAAGCACGGGCCGGCCCGGCTCACCGCCGACCCACAGCGGCTGCACGGCGTCACACTCGCGCCGGCGACCGTGCACGGCATCCTGGTGAGGCGAGGACGGGGCCGGCTCCGCCCCCTTCCCTACCTGCTGTGACCGTGCGCGGCCGCTTCCTCACCCCTGACGGCACCCCGCTATCGGGGGCGCTCGTCCTCCGCGCACCCGCCACGCTCGCTTTCCCCGCAAGGGCCCGTCCTGCCGATCGTGCGGGGCGCCCGCCGCGCGTGATCGCCGAAGTGCGCCGTGGCCTGCCTGCGCCGAAAGTGGAAGTACCCGGGCGGGGCCGGTCGTACAGCGCGGAGGAGGCCGTATGGCGCGTCACCACGGGAAGGGGCCCATGCGGGCGCCGCCGCACGCCGGCGCGCCTCCCGCCGCATCCGCGCCCTCCGATCCGGACGGCCCGGCGCCGGCGCCCGTGACCGTGGTCGTGGTGACGGGCGTCGCGGGGTCGGGAAAGTCCACGGTGGCCCTGCTGCTGGCCGACCGGCTCGGCTGGGCCCACCAGGACGCGGACGACTTCCACACGGCGGCGAACCGGGCCAGGATGGCGGCCGGCGAGCCCCTGTCCGACGAGGACAGACGTCCCTGGCTGGCCACGATCGCGGCATGGATCGACCGGCGGATCGCGACGCGGGAACCCGCGGTCGTCGCCTGCTCCGCCCTCAAGCGCGCCCATCGGGACCAACTGGCCGCAGGGCGGCCCGAAGTACGGCTGGTCCACCTCCACGGTTCCCGGCAGCTCATCCGGTCCCGGCTGCTGTCCAGGCACGGCCACTTCTTCCCCGCGCGGCTGCTGGACAGCCAGTTCGCCGACCTCCAGGAGCCCGAGCCCGACGAGCGCACCTGTGTCGTCGATGTCGGCCCGCCGCCGGAAGCCGTGGCCGCAGCCGTCCTCGCACAGCTCGGCCTCCGCGGGCGGGCCGGCACCGCCGGCGACATCCCCACGGACCCCGCCGCACCGACCGAGGAGCCGCACATGCCCCCCACGGCATCAGGAGAACAGTGGCGGCTGCGCCACGGCGCGCAGGCGGCCGTGGTGGTCGAGCTGGGCGGCGCCCTGCGCCACTACGAGGTGGGCGGGCGGCCGCTCCTCGACGGGTTCGCCGCCGAGGAGCGGATCACCGGCGGACGGGGGCAGCTCCTCGTGCCCTGGCCGAACCGGGTGGGCGGCGGGCGCTACCGGTTCGGGGGCGAGGCCCTGCAACTCCCCCTGAGCGAACCGGAGAACGGCAACGCCATCCACGGCCTGCTGAGATGGACACCGTGGCGGCTGCTCGGCCGCGGCGAGGACGTGGTCACGGTGGGCACCGTCCTCTTCCCGCAGCCCGGATACCCGTACCGGCTGGAGGTCTCCGCCGAGTACCGGCTGGGCCCGCAGGGGCTGGAGACCACCGTCGCCGCCACCAACGTCGGGGACACCGCCGCGCCCTACGGCGTGGGCCAGCACCCCTATCTGACCGTGGGCACCGATCTGGTGGACACCGCGCTGCTCACGGTTCCGGCCCGCCACCGCCTCGTCGGTGACGAACACGGCCTGCCGACCGGCGGCGAGGAGCCGGTCGAGGGCACGGCGTACGACTTCCGCACCGCCCGGCCCATCGGCGCGGCGCCACTGGACACCGCGTACACGGAGCTCGACCGGGATCCGGCCGGCCACTGCGCGGTACGGCTGGCCCATCCTTCGGGACGGCACGGCATCGACGTACGGCTCATGGAGGGCGTTCGGTACGTGCAGGTGTACACCGGGGACACGCTGCCTGAGCCCGGGCGGCGCCGGCGCGGGGTCGCCGTCGAGCCGATGTCCTGCCCGGCCGACGCCTTCCGCAGCGGCACGGCACTCACCGTCCTGGCACCGGGCGACAGCCATGTCCTGCGGTGGGGCCTGACGCCGTGGGGTACCTGGTGACCGCGGACACCGGGCCCTCGACGCCGCGGCGGATGACCGCCGACGCCTTCCGCTCCTTGTACGAAGAACTGCGCGAGCGGAGCGCGCGCGACCCCGACGACCGGCGCGGTGCGCTCGGCCACTTGACGCCCGACCGCGTGGTGGCCGCCGCCGCCGAGGTCCGATCCGGACGTACGGTGTCCCTCGCCGCGCCCATCGAGACCCTGCCCGGCCCGGACAATCCCGAGCCGGCCCGCCACCGGATGATCGCGCCCGCCGACGGTGAGACCGGTGAGAGCGGCGGCGACGGACTGCACTTCGCGCGCGACCGGTTCGCGATGAACGTGCACGGGGACGCGGACAGTCATCTCGACGCGCTGTGTCACGTGCTGTTCGACGGGGAGCTCTACAACGGCGTGCCGGCGGGCAGCGTGACGTCCCGCGGCGCCGGTGCGCTCTCCGTCGAGCTCGTCCGGGACGGCATCGTCGGCCGTGGTGTGCTCCTGGACGTTCCGCAGCTGCGGGGCGTGCCCTGGCTGGAGCCCGGGGAGCATGTGACCGCCGCCGACCTGAGTGCCGCGGAGGCGGCCCAGGGGGTCCGGGTCCGGCCGGGCGACCTGCTGTTCGTTCGGGTGGGGCATCGCCCGCGGCGTCAGGAGCGCGGCGCGTGGGACGCCGCGCAGGCGCGGGCCGGCCTCCATCCCGAGGCCGTACGGTTCCTGGCCGAGCGGCAGGTGGCCGCCCTGGGCTCGGACGGCAACAACGACACCGCGCCCAGTGCGGTGGCCGGGGTCGGCTTCCCCGTGCACGTGCTGGCGGTGCACGCGATGGGTCTGCACCTGATGGACTACCTGCAGTTCGAGGAGTTGACCCGGGTGTGCGCCCGCGAGGGCCGCTGGTCCTTCCTGTGCGTGGTGGCCCCGCTCAGACTTCCGTCGGCCACCGGCTCGCCCGTGAACCCGATCGCCGTGCTGTGACGGCCGGGGCGCGCGGGCACGCGTCCGGTCGCCGCACCCGGGAAGGAGGGATACGTTCGAAGAGGTGGGGTGGCTGCCGCGTCCCGGCAGCGCGCAGAGGCAGGGCCGGTGACAGGGCGGGCCCACGAGCGCAAGGACGGTGGTCGCCGTGGGCGACTCCCCGCACTACGACGTCGTCATCATCGGTTCGGGCGCCGGCGGCGGTACGCTCGCCCACCGGCTCGCCCCCTCCGGCAAACGGGTGCTCATCCTCGAACGCGGTGACTACCTCCCGCGTGAGCGGGACAACTGGGACTCCACCGCCGTGTTCGTGAAGGGCAAGTACCGTGCCCCGGAGTTCTGGCTGGACAAGCACGGGAACGCGTTCCCGCCCGAGGTCAACTACTACGTCGGGGGCAACACCAAGTTCTACGGCGCCGCCCTCTTCCGGCTGCGGCCCGAGGACTTCGGGGAGCTGCGCCACCACGGCGGGCCGTCCCCGGCCTGGCCGATCCGGTACGAGGACCTGGAGCCCTACTACACCGAGGCCGAGCACCTGTACCTGGTCCACGGGCGCCACGGGGAGGACCCGTGGGAAGGCGCGTACAGCGCGCAGTACGCGCACCCGCCGGTCGAGCACGAGCCGCGTATCCAGCAGTTGAGCGACGACCTGGAGAAGCGGGGCCTGCACCCGTTCCACCTGCCCATCGGGGTCGACCTGCGTCAGGACGCGAACGGGCGGGCGACCAGCTCCAGCGTCTGCATCCGCTGCGACCGCGTGGACGGCTTCCCCTGCCTGGTGCGCGGCAAGTCGGACGCCCAGGTGATCTGTGTGGAGCCGGCCCTGCGGCACCCCAACGTCGAAATGATCACCAATGCGCGGGTGGTCCGGCTGGAGACCGACCCGACCGGACGCAGTGTCAGCAGCGTCGTGACCCGGGGCGAGGACGGCGCGGAGGTCTCCTACACGGCGGACATCGTGGTCGTCGCCTGCGGGGCGGTCAACTCGGCGGTGCTCCTCCTGGCCTCGGCCGACGACCGCCACCCCCGCGGGCTGGCGAACAGCTCCGACGTGGTCGGCCGCCACTACATGCGCCACAACAACCTGGCCCTGATGGCGATTTCGAAGGAGCCCAACGACACGAAGTTCCAGAAGACGCTGGCCCTGCACGACTGGTACCTGGGGGCCGACGACTGGGAGTATCCGCTGGGCGGCATCCAGATGCTCGGCAAGTCGGACGCCGACCAGATCCACGGCGAGGCGCCGCGCTGGGCGGGTGCCGTGACCCCCGACATGCCCTTCGAGGTCATGGCCCACCACGCGGTCGACTTCTGGCTGTGCGGCGAGGACCTTCCGCACCCCGACAACCGGGTCACGGTCGACGGCGACGGCACCATCCGTCTCGTGCTGGACGAGAAGAACAACATCGAGGGTCTGCGGCGCCTGCGCCACAAGCTGCAGGGCATGCTCAGCCATCTGGGGATGCACGAGCACCAGCTGCTGACGCGCAGCATCTACCTCCACAAGGGCATGCCGATCGGCGCCACGGCGCACCAGGCGGGCACCGTGCGGTTCGGCGAGGACCCGGCCTCCTCCGCCCTGGACGTGAACTGCAAGGCCCACGACCTCGACAACCTCTACGTGGTCGACACGAGCTTCTTCCCGAGCATCGGCGCGGTCAATCCGTCCCTCACGGCGATCGCGAACGCGCTGCGGGTGGGCGACCACCTGGTGGAGCGCCTGGGCTGAACCCCGATTTTCCTCCGACCGGGCGTTGATGCTCGGCCGCGTGGCCCAAGACCGCCTCGCCCGGGACGCCGATCCGCGAAGGGGGTGCTTCGGTGGCGTTCGGACCCTGTCGGGCCGCGGTCCGGCGGACCGGATCGGGCAGTCGAGGAGGCAGTCGATCGTGAGTTCCACCGAGGGCGTTCCCCGGGGAGTGATCCCCGCCCACCTGCTCAAGGGCCAGAAGGCATTGGTCACCGGCGCCAACAGCGGGATCGGCAGGGCCACGGCCATCGGCCTGGGCCGGGCCGGCGCCGATGTGGTCGTGAACTACGTGGCCGGGGCGGACGAGGCCGCGAAGGTGGTCGAGGAGATCTCCGCCTTCGGCGTGCGCGCCGCCGCGTACGAGGCGGACGTGTCCCAGGAGGACCAGGTCGTGGCCATGATGGACCGGATGGTCCAGGAGTTCGGCACGATCGACATCCTGGTCGCCAACGCCGGGCTGCAGCGCGACGCCGCGTTCGAGGAGATGACGCTCGCCCAGTGGCAGAAGGTGCTGGACGTCAACCTCACGGGGCAGTTCCTCTGCGCGCGGGAGGCGACGAAGGAGTTCCTGCGGCGCGGTGTCGTGCCGGAGGTGTCCCGGTCTGCCGGAAAGATCATCTGCATGAGCTCCGTCCACCAGATCATCCCCTGGGCGGGGCACGCGAACTACGCCTCCTCCAAGGGGGGTGTGCAGATGCTGATGGCGACCCTGGCCCAGGAGCTCGCGCCCAGGAAGATCCGGGTGAACGCGATCGCTCCGGGAGCCATCAAGACGCCGATCAACCGGGAGGCGTGGGAGACGGAGCAGGCCCGCGAGGACCTGCTCCGGCTGATCCCGTACGAGCGCATCGGCGAGCCCGAGGACATCGCCCATGCGGCCGTGGCCCTCGCTTCCGACCTCATGGACTACGTCGTGGGGACCACGCTCTACGTGGACGGCGGGATGACCCTCTTCCCGGGATTCGCCACCGGCGGCTGATCCCCCCTCCCGATCCGTCACCCCGACGCCGAAGGACCGTATGCACCCCACGCTCCATCTGCTGGCGGCGGACGCCCCCGCCCAGCTGCTCCCGGCCAGGGAGCTCATGGCGTTCACCCTCGCCTCCCACATCATCCTGGTGCCGATGGGAGTGGCGCTGCCGTTCATCACCCTGGTCATGCACTACCGCGGCCTGCGCAGGAACGACCCGACGGCCCTGCTGCTGGCCCGGCGCTGGTCGGCCGTGATGGCCGTGCAGTTCGCGATCGGCGTCGTCACCGGCACCGTGCTGTCGTTCGAGTTCGGCCTGCTCTGGCCGGGTCTGATGGGCAGGTGGGGTGACGTCTTCGGCATCGGGTTCGGCGTCGAGGCCTGGGCGTTCTTCCTCGAAGCGGTGCTCATCGCCATCTACCTGTACGGCTGGCGCCGGCTGAAGCCGCGCACCCACTTCCTGCTCGGGCTGCCGCTGCCGACCACCGCACTGCTGGGGGCCTTCGGCATCCTGGCGGCCAACTCGTGGATGAACACCCCGCAGGGGTTCTCGCTGGACTCCGAGGGCAACCCGGTCGACGTGAACGTCTGGAAGGCCATCTTCACCCCGATGTTCGGGCCGCAGTACTGGCACTTCGTGGTGGCGATGCTGGTGACGGCGGGCTACGTCGTGGCGGGGGTCTACGCCGTCGGATGGCTGCGCGGCCGCCGGGACCGCTACCACCGGCTCGGCTTCGCGGTCCCCTTCACCATCGCCGCGGCGGCCACTCCGGTGCAGTTCGTGCTGGGTGACTCGATCGCCCGGCAGGTGTTCCAGAAGCAGCCGGTGAAGTTCGCCGCGATGGAGATCGTCTGGGAGACGGACACGCACGTTCCGGAATACCTCTTCGGCCGGCTCCATCCGGACGGCACCATCTCCGGCGGCATCAAGATCCCCCAGCTCGACTCCATCCTGGCCGGGTTCAGTCCGAAGACCAAGGTGACGGGGCTGAGCTCCGTACCGGCGAGCGACCGGCCGAACGCCACTCAGGCCACGATCGCCCACTGGGCCTTCGACATCATGGTCGGGATCGGCAGCGTGCTCCTGCTCCTCGCCCTGTGGTACGCCCTCGTCTGGCTGCGCCATCGCCGGATGCCCCGCTCCAAGTGGTTCTACCGCAGCGCCGCCTGCGCCGGGGTCGGCTCCGTCATCGCCGTCGAGTGCGGCTGGATCACGACGGAGGTGGGGCGCCAGCCCTGGATCGTCTACCAGAACATGCGCGTCGCGGAGGCCGTGACCTCGACCCGCTCCACCACCCTGTGGATCATGTTCGGTCTGGTGGTCGTCGTGTACGTGTTCATCTTCGGGGCGTTCCTCGTGGTCCTGCTGAAGATGCGTGACCGCTGGCGCCTGGCGGACGAGCGGGCGGACGGGGCGGCGGGGGGAGCGGCGGTGGACGCGCCGGAGGCGGTCACCCCCTACGGTCCGCGCCCGCCCGTCCCGGCCGGCGACGCCCCGCCGCGCGAAGAGCGCGGCTCCACTCCTTCCGGGGACGGTGGCACCTGATGGCCGACCTCGTCGCTTTCGTGATGCTCCTCGCCGTGGCCGCGTACGCCTGCGCCGGCGGGACCGACTACGGGGCGGGCTTCTGGGACCTGACGGCCGGCGGGGCCGAGCGCGGCAAGCGCCCCCGCTGGCTGATCGACCACGCCATGGCACCCGTGTGGGAGGTCAACAACGTCTGGCTGATCTTCGTCCTCGTCCTCATGTGGACCGGGTTCCCCGTGCTGTTCCAGACGGTATTCACCGCGCTGTGGCTCCCGCTGGCGCTGGCCGCCCTCGGCATGGTCCTGCGCGGCGCCGGATTCGCCCTGCGCAAACCCACGCGCCGGCTGGCCCGGCGGCGCCTGTACGGCGCCCTGTTCGCCATCGCCTCCCTGCTCACCCCGTTCTTCCTCGGGGCGGCCGTCGGCGCCGTCGCCACCGGCCGGATCGCGCCGGGCGTCGAGGCCTCGGCGGACGCGTGGGCCAACACGGCGTCCCTCCTGTTCGGGCTCGTAACGGTCGCCGGGACCGCGCTCCTCGGCGCCGTGTTCCTGACCGCCGACGCCGCGCGCTTCGGCGCACCCGACCTCGTCGGCTACTTCCGGCTCCGCGCCCTCGTCACTCTCGGCGCGGTCGCCGTGGCGGCCGTGGGCGTGCTCATCGTCACCCACGGCGACGCCCCCCACGTCTGGCACGGGCTGACCCACGGGTGGGGGCTCGTCCTCGCGATCGTGTCCGCGGTGTGCTTCGCCGCCACGGGACTGCTCGTGCTGCGGCGACGGACGCACTGGGCCCGCTTCAGCGCCGTCGGCGTCATCGGCGCGGCCGTCTTCGCCTGGGGGATCGCCCAGCACCCCTATCTCATCCCCACGTCCCTGTCCGTGGCGGATGCCGCCGGTGATGCGCAGACGCTGGTGTGGCTGACGGTGGTCAGCCTCGTCGCCCTGCTGCTCGTCGCCCCGGCCGTCTTCTTCCTCTACTGGCTGGACACGCACGGCGAGCTGGAACCCCTCACCGAATCCGACCTGCGCCGGACCGGCCCCACGGGGGGAGCCGTGAGCGACAGCGTCACACCGCCGGGGCGGTACGGGGAAGAGTGCGCGGCGCAGGGGGCCCGGAC
>NZ_JBSGXU010000221.1:0-12584 GCF_053610205.1 Streptomyces sp. NPDC054932
CGGACGGGACTCCGGCCTCGCGGCGCGGGATCGGAGTGACGGCGCGGCCGTCGGTGGCGCCCTCGCGGACCAGCTGGGCGAGCCGGACCACGGTGGTGTCGTCGAGCAGTGCGGTGAGCGGTACGTCCACGCGGTGCTCGGTCTCCAGGACCGCGCGGAGCTGGACGGCGCGCAGCGAGTCCAGGCCCTGGGCGACCAGCGGAAGGCCGGCGGAGATCCGGTCGGCGGAGACGCCGAGCACGGCGGACACCCGGTCGAGCACGAGGGCGCCTTCCGGGTCCCCGGCGAAGTGGGTGGCGGCGCTGTCGGCGACGGCGACCGTGGCGCCGGAGCTGTTGGCGAGGGCGACGAACTCGCCGGCGGTGTAGCGCTCACGGCTCTCCCGGCGGCGGATCTTGCCGCTGGAGGTGCGGGGCAGGGCGCCCATCTTCACGAGGACGATGTCGCGCAGGGACAGGCCGTGTTCGAGGGTGACGGCGGAGCGGACGGCGGCCAGTACGGCCTCGGCGTCCTCGTCGCGGAACTTGCGGCTGACCTCGTGCAGCAGCACCACGCTCTCGCCGGCGCCGTCGTCCAGGCCGAAGGCGGCGGCCCGGTTGGGGACGAGCAGCTCGTGGCTGAGCTCGGCGGTGTACTCGATGTCCTGCGGGTAGTGGTTGCGGCCCCGGATGACGATGAGGTCCTTGATCCGGCCGGTGATGAACAGCTCGCCCTGGTGGCGGAAGCCGAGGTCGCCGGTCCGCAGGTAGGTGCGGCCGTCGGGCTCGGCGAGTTCGGCGGCGAAGGTGAACTCGGTCAGCTCGGGGCGGCGCCAGTAGCCCTTGGCCACGGACTCGCCGGTGACCCAGACCTCGCCGATCGCGCCGTCGGCGGCGGGCAGCAGGGTCTCGGTGTCGACGACCTTGATCCGGTCCTCGCCCTGGATGTCGCCGCAGCCGATGAGGGTGGTGCCGGCGGCGCCCTCCTCGACGGGGCGGGGGCCGTCCTCGGTGAGGGTGACGGCGAGCGGCTCGGGGCCGGGCTTGCCGCCGGTGACGAACAGGGTGGCTTCGGCGAGTCCGTAGCAGGGGTGGAAGGAGGAGCGGCGGAAGCCGGCCGGGCCGAAGACGCGCTCGAAGTCGTCGAGGGTCTGGCGGCGGACGGGCTCGGCGCCGACCATGGCGTGCTGCCAGGTGCTGAGGTCGAGGCCGGCGACCTCCTCCTCGGTGATGCGGCGGACGCACTCGGCGTACGCGAAGTCGGGGGCGGCGCTCATCGTGCCGCCGTGCCGGCTGATCGCGTCGAGCCAGCGGAACGGGCGGCGCAGGAAGGTCATGGGCGCCATCAGGACGCAGGGGAAGCCGCTGTACAGGGGCTGGAGGATGCCGCCGATGAGGCCCATGTCGTGGTAGGGCGGCAGCCAGCTGACGCCGACGCTGTCCGTGGTGGAGCCGTTGG
Organism: Streptomyces sp. NPDC054932; assembly: GCF_053610205.1. NCBI lineage: Bacteria > Bacillati > Actinomycetota > Actinomycetes > Kitasatosporales > Streptomycetaceae > Streptomyces > Streptomyces sp. NPDC054932. The sequence goes on from NZ_JBSGXU010000221.1 coordinate 1,438, forward strand.
CGTTGGCGATGGTGCGGGAGTTCTCGATCAGGTTGCCGTGCCGCAGCATGACGCCCTTGGGCGAGCCGGTGGAGCCGGAGGTGTACTGGAGGAAGGCGAGGGCGTCGCCGCCCGGGGCGACCTCCGCCCACGCGTCCGAGGCGGCGCGGTCGACGGTGTCGGTGGCGGTCCAGGCCAGCTTCGAGAGGTCGCCGAGGGCGTCGCCCATGCCGGTGACGAGCTGGAGGGTGGAGTCGTCGGTGAGGGCGACGGTGGCCTGGGCGTCGACGACGATGTCCATCAGCCGGTCCAGGCCCCGGGCGCCGGACGGCGGGTAGACGGGGACGGCGGCGGTGCCCGAGTAGAGGCAGCCGAAGAAGCCGACGATGTACTCCTCGCCCGGCGGGTACAGGAGCAGCGCCCGGCCGCCGGCCGCGCCCTGCTGCTGCATGGCGGCGGCGGTGGCGCGGGCCCGGGTGTCGAGCTCCCGGTAGCTGAGCCGACGCTCCGTACCGTCCTCGTCGAGCAGGATGTACGCGGTGGCCTCGGGGGTGGCGGCGGCACGGGCACGCAGCATCTCGACGAGGTCGGCGGGACGGAACGACATGGTTCTCCTCCGGGTTCCGGGCGGGCTTGTTTCTCTGTGTCGCGGGCGGTGCCCGGCGGCGGGGATCAGGGGTGATCGGGCTCAGCGGTGATGGGGCTCAGGGGTGGTCGATGAGCAGTTGGTACAGGCAGTCGGCGCCGAAGCGCACCGCGTCGGCGGGGACCCGCTCGTCCGCGTCGTGCATGTTCTCCTGGTAGCGGGAGCCGGCCGGCAGGAGCATCGGGAGCCAGCCGTAGCAGTCCATGCCGAGGTTGGCGAAGAGCCGGGCGTCGGTGGACGCGGGCGTGATCATGGGGACCGGGACGCCCTCGGGGTCGGCGGCGCGCAGGATCTCGGTGAGGCGCTCGTAGAAGGCGCCCATCTCGGGCTCGTTCTTCGGGTTGCGGGAGCCCTCGAGCAGCAGCTCGATGCCGATCTCGTCGCCGAGGGTGCCGGAGGCGCTGAACTCGTTGATCAGGGCTCGCAGTTCGGCGACGTAGTCCTCGACGTAGAACTCGCCGGGCAGGATCCGGCCGTCGATGTCCACGGTGATCTCCGAGGGGATCATGTTGATCTTCTCGGGGGTGCGGATGATCGTGGCGTTCGCGGTGTGCCGGATGGTCGAGTCGAGGTAGACGGCGTCCTCGGTGCTCATCAGCTCGTACGGGACGGTGCTGCGCTCGCCCTTGCGCAGGGCGACCAGCTCCGCGGCCAGTTCTTCGCCGACGACCTCGCCGAGGTCCTCGAGCATCCGGTCGAAGGCCGGGGTGATGTGCACGGGGAGGCGGCCGTCGCGCAGCGCGGTCAGCACCTCGGTGAGCTGGTGCACGGCCAGGTTCGGCCAGCCCTGGCGGGAGGCGTGACCGCCGCGCCCGCGCAGGGTCAGGCGCAGCCAGCAGGCCCGCTTCTCGGCGACCCCGACGGGGTGGAAGCGGCGGGCCGGGTCGACGGTGAGCACGGCGCCGCCGTCCTCGCCGATGCAGTAGGGGATGCCCTCGAAGAGCTCGGGGTGGTTGCTGGTGAGCCAGCCGGCGCCGACGCGGCTGCCGTTCTCCTCGTCGGAGACGACGGCGAGCAGCACGTCCCCGGCCGGGGCCTGGCCGCGGGCCCGCAGGGTGAGCAGGGCGGAGAGCATCATGGCCAGCCCGCCCTTCATGTCGATGGCGCCGCGGCCCCAGACCTCGCCGTCGATGAGCAGGGCCTCGAAGGGCGGGTGGGTCCATTCCTGACCGTCGGTGGGGACCACGTCGGAGTGCGCGTGGAGCAGCAGCGGCGGGGCCTCGCCGCGGCCCGGGATCCGGGCGACGAGGCTGGGCCGCTCGGGGTCCGGACCGAGGAACTGTGAGGTGATCCCGGCCTCGGCGAGCAGCGCAGCAATGTACTCGGCGCAGGCGCGTTCCTCGCCGGGCGGGTTGACGCTGCGGAACCGGATGAGGTCGCGCAGGATCGGGATCGGGTCGACGGGCGCGGCGGCGGGGTCTGCGAGCTGCATGGCCGTCCTTTCGTACGAGGTCAGGGGCGCGGGGCGGATCAGAGGAGGGTGGCGGCCCGGGCCCAGAGCTGGGCGGGGCTGCCCCACAGCAGGGCGTCGATCGCCGCGCGCCGGAAGTAGAGCTGGCTGTCGGCGTCCTCGGTCATGCCGTGGGCGCCGTGCAGGTGCAGGCACTGTGCGGCGGCGTCGCGGACGAGGCCGGCGGCGAGCGCCAGGGTCTGGAGCACCGCCAGCTCGGAACCGGAGCCGTGCGGGTCGCGGTCGAGGCCGCGGGCGGTCTCCTCCACCAGGGAGCGGACGGCGGTGATCCGTGCGGAGAGCGCGGCCAGGGTGAAGGCCACGCTCTGGTGGCGGGCGAGCGGCTGGTCGAACTGGACCCGGCTCTTGGCGCGTTCGACGCCGAGGGCGAGGGCGCCCTGCGCCTGGCCGGCCAGGGTGGCGGCGTGGCGGACCCGCAGGGTTGCGAGTGCCCGCCGCCAGGCGGCCGCGGCCGGGGCGCCGGAGCCGATCGGCCGGCCCCCGTACAGGGGCACCCGGTGCAGGTCGACGGAGTGCAGGTCACCGCGGCTGATGTCGTCGTGCCGGCGCAGGGTGATGCCGGGGTCGTCGGCCCGTACCAGCGCGAGCACCGTGCCCGCTCCGGTCCCGGTCCCGGTCCCGGCTCCGTTCCCGGAGTCCGTACCGACGACCAGGAGCCAGTCGACGGCGTCCGCGAAGGCCACGAACCGCCGCCGGCCCGACACCCACGGCCCGTCCGGCCCGTCGCCGGTCGTGAGCGGCGACGGGTCGTACGGGTCGTCGGTGCCCTCGGCGCGGGGGGCCAGCGCGATGGCTCCGGCCCCGTCCGCGACGGCGTCGAGCACGTCGGCGAAGACTTCGTCGGTGTGCGCGTCCAGGGCACGGATCAGCTCGACGGCGGCGGCGGTGTCCGGGTACGGGCCCCGGTAGAGGGCCCGGCCCATCGCCTCGCCGAGCCGTACGAGGTCCCCGGGCGCCTGGGTGCCGTCCACGACCTCGTCGAACACGCCCGCCTCGGCGAGGGTCGCCCATACGGCGGCGCGGGCTGCCGCCTGCTCGTCGGCGACCGGGCCGCCGCCGAGCGGACGCTCGCCCATCCGCCTGACGGTCGGGGCGAGTTCACCGTCGAAGAGTTCCGCGAGCTCGGCCGGCAGGGCGGCTACGGAGGTCATGTGGATGGTCCTCTCAGATGTTCCGTGTCGTTCACGAGAAGAGGTGGAGGCCGCTGGCGGCGATGATCTGGAGCATCACTTCGGAGGTGCCCGAGGCCAGCGTGTGCGCGGGGCTCTGGCGGTAGACCGCCTCCAGCCGCCCGAGGTCGGGCGCCTCGCCGTCCCAGGTGCTCAACAGGCCGTCCAGGCCGACCACTTCGGCGCCCAGCCGGACCACTTCGTCGGAGTACTGGGTGATGAACCACTTGGCGGCGGCCGAGGCCACCGGGTCGGGCTCCCCCGCCACCTGGGCCAGCACCATGCTCCAGGCGAGCGCCCGGCCCGCCTTGAGGTGGGCGTCGAGCTCCACCAGGCGCTGGGCGTGGGCGGGTTCGGTGATCCGCCCGGTACGCCGGGCGTCCTCGATCACCGAGTCGAGCCAGCGGCGCAGCTTGGCCTGGAAGTCCATGCCGGTGCGCTCCAGCAGCAGCATGTCGTTGATGGGCTGCCAGCCCTCGTCGACCTGTCCGACGATGTGCTCGGCGGTCAGCCGCACGTCCTCGATGACGATCTCGTTGAAGCGCTCGTCGCCCATGCTCCACACGGGGCTGATCACCACACCGGGCGAGCGCAGCGGCAGCAGGAAGAGGGTGATCCCGTGGTACTTGACGGGGCCGTCGTCGGTCCGGGCGGCACACAGGGCCCACTCGGCGAACTGCGACTTCTGGTTGAAGATCTTCCGCCCGGAGAGCCGCCAGCCGTCGCCGTCGCGGACGGCCCGGGTGCGCAGGGCCGCCAGGTCCGAGCCGCAGTGCGGTTCGGTGAACAGGACGGTGGCGATCTCCTCGCCGGCCGCCAGCCTCGGCAGGTGCCGGGCGCGCTGTTCGGGCGTGCCGACTTCGAGCAGGAACTGTCCGACGGTGTCGATGCTCAGCACCCGCTGGTCCTCGGGCAGCCCGTGCAGGACCATCTCCTCCAGCACGATGCCGGCCTCGACGGGCGACAGGCCCTGGCCGCCGTACTCCTTCGGCCAGGCGGGCGCGAGCCAGCCGCGCTCGCCCAGCATCCGGTAGACGTCGATCAGGCCGCTCTCCTCGCGCGGGGCGTGGTCCTGGAGGGCGTCGACCGCCTTGCGGACCTCGTCCGCGGCGAAGAACTCCCGGACGCCGCGGCGGAAGGCCCGCTGCTCGTCGGTGAACCAGGTGTCGGCCAGGTCCGCGCCGCGCAGGTCCGTGCCGCGCACGTCCGTGCCCGGGTCCGTCCCGCTCATGCCGTGGCTCCCCGGTGTCCCGCGGTGGCCCGGTCGAGGATCTCCTGGAGCACGTCCGCCACGGTGCCCACGTGCGGCACGGCCACCATCGCGTAGTGGTCGCCGGGCGCCTCCCGGTGGGTGAACCCGCCGGTGGTGCGGGACTCCCAGAAGCGGGCCCGCTCGGTGGCCCCGGGGGCCTCGGAGGTGAGCAGGGCCAGCGGTACGTCAGTGGGCTCGGGCCGCCAGACGGCGCCGGCCCGGACGGTGGCGACGAAGGTCCGCATGCGTTCGGCCAGCTGGTCCGCGCTGCCCTCGGGGGCCAGCTCGGATGCGGCGAGGGTACGTACGGCCACGGCGATCTGCTCCTCGTGGTCAAGGGAGTCGATGTCCAGGACGGGTGCCGACGCCGGGTCGGCGCCGCGCAGTCCGACGAGGTCCGCCACGTACAGCGCGATGGTCTGCGCGGTGCTCGGCGGTTCGGTCAGACCGGGCGGCACGTCGGTGTCCAGCAGGGCGACCAGGGCGACCTCGGCCCCTTGGAGGCGCAGCCTGCGGGCCGTCTCGAAGGCGACCGCGCCACCGGTGGACCAGCCGCCGAGGAGGTACGGGCCCTCGGGGCGGGCGGCCCGGATCGCCGCGGCGTGCGCCTCGGCGAGGGCGGCCACCGGGTCCTCGGCGGACCCGAGTTCGGGTGCCTCCAGGGCGTACAGCGGCTGCTCGGGGTGGAGCGAGGCGGCGAGCGGGACGTAGGGGGCGACGGATCCGCCGCTGGGGTGGATGCAGAAGAGCGGGATCCGGTCCCCGCCCGCGGCGAGCACCACGGGCGCGGCGACGACCGCCCCCGGACGGGCCGGGGCCGAGGACTCCTCCGGCACCCCGCGGCCGGCGTCCACCAGTGCGGACAGCTGCTCGATCGTGGCGTGCGTGAAGAGCTGCCGGAGCTGGATCTCGGCGCCGAGCACCTCCTGGAGCCGGGCCAGCAGCTGGGTGGCCTGCAGCGAATTGCCGCCCGCCATGAAGAAGTTGTCGTCGCGGGCGAAGTCCGTGCCCGGCAGCAGCCCGGCCCAGATCCCGGCGACGGCCCGCTCGGTGTCGGTGGCCGGTGCCTCCCGGTCCTTGCGGACCCGCTGCTCCGGTTCGGGCAGCCGGGCCCGGTCCAGCTTGCCGTTGGGCGTCAGCGGCAGGGCGTCGAGCAGCACGAAGGCGCCGGGCAGCATGTACGGGGGCAGGTCCTCGGCCAGGTGTCCGCGCAGGGCGGCCGGCTCGGGCCGGGCGCCGGTCTCGGGGACCACGTACGCCACCAGCTGGGGCCCGCCGGGCAGCGAGGTCAGCACGACCACGGCGGCCTGCCGGACCTCGGGGTGCCGGACCAGCACCTGCTCGATCTCGCTGGGCTCGATGCGCAGCCCGCGGATCTTGACCTGGGTGTCGGCGCGGCCGAAGAACTCCAGGTCGCCGTCGGAGCGGCGCAGCGCCAGGTCGCCCGTGCGGTACATGCGGCGGCCGCCGCCGGCGAACGGGTCGGGCAGGAAGCGGTCGGCGGTGGCGCCGGGCGAGCCGGCGTAGCCGCGGCTGAGCCCGAGGCCGCCGATCCACAGTTCGCCGGCCACGCCCAGCGGGACCGGCTCGCCGGCCCGGTCGAGCACGTAGGCGTACTGGTTGGGCAGCGGGCGGCCGATCGGCGGGCTCGCCGATCCGTGCTGCGGGCCGCACAGGTGGTCCACGGAGGCGACGGTGGTCTCGGTGGGGCCGTAGCCGTTGTGGAAGGCGCGCCGCCCGCCGTCGCGCCAGCGGTCGACGAGGTCGCCGGGGAAGGGCTCCAGGCCGACGAACATCTTGCGGTAGTCGGGGAGTTCGGCGGGGTCGAGGACGCCGAGCACCGACGGCGGGATGTCCGCGGTCGTGACGCCCTCCTCGCGCATCAGCGCGGTGAGGGCGGCCGGGTCGAGCAGGGTGCCGCGGGGGGCCGTGACCAGGGTGGCTCCGGAGGCGAAGGCGCTGTAGATCTCGAAGACGCTGACGTCGAAGGCCGGGTTGGCGAACTGAAGCATCCGGTCGTCGGTGCCGAGCCCGAACATCTCCACCGACGCGGTGGTGAAGTTGACGGCGCTGCGGTGCTCGACGAGGACGCCCTTCGGCTTGCCCGTCGACCCCGAGGTGAAGATCACGTACGCGAGGGAGCGCGGGTGCACGGCCACCTCGGGCCGGGTGTCCGGCCGGGCCGCGACGGCGTCCAGGAACTGCGGGTCCCGCCAGTCGAGCCGGGTCACCGATCCGGGCAGTACGTCGCCCAGCGCGCCCTCGGTGACGACGATCCGGGCACCCGCCCGCTCCAGCATGTACGCGAGCCGGTTGGTCGGGTGGACCGGGTCGAGCGGCACGTACGCACCGCCCGCCTTGAGGATGGCGAGCTGGGTGACGGGCAGGTCCGGGCCGCGCTCGAGCAGGATGCCGACCCGGGACTCCGGCCCGACGCCCAGCGAGCGCAGGTGGTGGGCCAGCCGGTTGGCACGCCGGTCGAGCTCCGCGTAGCTGAGGCCGCTGCCGCGGAAGCGGACGGCGGTCTGCTCCGGGTGGCGGTCGGCGCTGCGCTCGAAGAGCTGGTGCAGGCCGAGCCCGGCCGTCCCGTACGCCGTGTCGGTGCGGTTCTCGCCGAGGACCAGCTGCTCGCGCTCGGCGGCGTCGAGCAGCGGGATCCGGCCGATGCGGATGCCCGGGTCGGCGACGACCGCTTCGAGGAGGCGCCCGTAGTGGCTGATCAGGCGGTCGATGCGGTCGCTGTCGAAGAGCTCGGTGGAGTACTCGATCCACACGTGGTAGCCCTCGCCGGGCACCTCGGTGAGCTGGAAGGCCAGGTCGAAGCGGGCGGTGCCGACGATCAGCGGGACCTGCTCGATGCGCAGGTCGCCCAGGTCGTCCCCGTCCGCGCTGGCGTTCTGCAGGGTGAAGGAGATCTGGAAGAGCGGGTTGCGGCCGGCCTCGCGCTCGGGCTGGAGGGCGTCCACCAGCTTGCCGAAGGGCACGTCCTGGTGCATCAGGCCGCCGACGACCGTCTCGTTCGTACGGGCCAGCAGCTCGCGGAACGTGGGGTCGCCGGACGTGTCGGTGCGCAGGACCAGCGTGTTGGCGAAGAAGCCGACCAGCGGCTCGATCTCCGGCTGGGTGCGTCCGTTGACCACCGAACCGACGACGATGTCGTCCTGCCCGGTGTAGCGGGTCAGCAGCGTCTGGAAGGCGGCGAGGGCCACGGTGAGCACGGTGACGCGCTCGGAACGGGCCAGCTCCACCAGGGCGCGCTGGAGGTGCGCGGGCAGCCGGCTCTCGCGCACCGAGCCGGCGCCGGTGGGCTGCTTGGGCCGCGGCCGGTCGGTCGGGAAGTCGAGCACGGGCAGGTCGGCGAGGCGCTCGGTCCAGTAGCCCAGGCGGTCGCCGAAGGTGGACTCGGCGAGCTTGCGGCGCTGCCACACCGCGTAGTCGGCGAACTGGACGGGCAGCGGGGGCAGCGGGTCGGGCAGCCCGGCCGCCTCGGCCGCGTACCGGACCATCACCTCGCGGGTGACGATCGCGGTGGACCAGCCGTCGGTGGCGATGTGGTGGATGTTGAGGAGGAGGACGTGCTCCTCGTCGGCGAGCCGGAACAGCTCGGCCCGCAGCACCGGGCCGGTGGCCAGGTCGAAGGGCCGGCCGGCGCCCTCCGCGATCAGCTCGGTGACGTGCTTCTCGCGCTCGTCCTCGGGGAGTTCGCGCAGGTCGGTGCGGACGATCGCGACCGGTCCGGGCTCCTCCACGATCTGGTAGGGGAGCCCGTCCGCGCTCCCGTACCGGGTGCGCAGGATCTCGTGCCGCTCCACGACCCCGCTGAGCGCACGGCCCAGCACCTCGGGGTCGAGCGGCCCGGTCAGCCGCAGGGCGAGCGGCGCGTTGTACGCGGCGGAGCCGGGGCTCCACTGGTCGAGGAACCACAGGCGCTGCTGGGCAGCGGCCAGCGGCAGGCTGCGGTCGCGGTCGGCCCGCTCGATGCGCTGCTCGGTCCTGCGGCTGTCCTGCAGCCGCTGCAACGCCTGGCGGGCCCCGCCGGCCCCCGGGGCCCCGGCGCCCGGAAGGGCGCCGGGGGCGCGGGTGGCCCGACGGGGCACCCGCTTGAGGTCACTCATGGTCCGCTCCCCCTGCTTCGGATCCTGCTCCGGATCCGGCATCGGTGTCGGTGTCGGATCCCGTCCCGGCCTGCGTGTCGATGACGACCGCCGTCGACAGGCCGGTGAGGGCGCGCCGCACCGGGTCCTCGGCACGGCCGTCCGCGATCAGTACCTCGCGGACCCCGCCCTCCAGCGCCTCACGTGCGGCGATGAGCTTCACGACCATGCCGCCGCCGACCCCGGGCGGGGTCCCCTCGGCGGGCAGCTCGTACCGGTCCAGCCGGCTGGACTCGTCGGACGGATCGGCGAGTACGCCGGGAGCCGCGGTCAGGAACACCAGCCGGTCGGCGCCCAGTGCGACCGCGATGGCCGTGGCCGCGCGGTCCGCGTTGACGTTGACCGGACGGCCGTCCTCGGCGAGGGCCGGCGGCGACACCACCGGAGTGATCCCGGCGTCGAGGAGCACCTTGAGGGCGGCCGGGTCCACCTCGTCGATCCGGCCGCTGTGGTCGTCGCGCACCAGCACGGTACGGCCGTCCACCCGGGCCCGGATCGCGTTCTTGCGGCGGGCCCGCAGCAGACCGGCGTCGATGCCGGTCAGCCCGACCGCGGGCACGCCGTGCCCGGCCAGCTCGACCAGCAGGGCCGGCTTGACCTGCCCCGCCAGCGTCAGCGTCAGCACTTCGAGCGTCGCGTCGTCGGTGTAGCGCGAGGTGACGCCGCTGCGCGAGGTGATGCTGCGCTGCGGCACCCCGAGCCGCTCCGCGAGCTGTTCCAGTTCGGCCGAGCCGCCGTGCACCAGCACGACCCGCCCACCCGCCTTGACCAGCGCGGCGACATCGGCGCAGACCCGGGCCGGATCGACCCCGGCGGCGCCGCCGCACTTCACGACGGTCAGTCCGTCGGACCCTGCTGACACAGCTGTTCCCTTCTCTCGGTGCTCCACAGGCCGCTTTTAGACCGGGTGCAGGCCGGTGAACCCGAGACCGAGGGTCTCCGGACGGCCGAAGCGGATGTTCATGCTCTGCACTGCGTTGCCCGCCCCGCCCTTGACGAGGTTGTCCAGCGCAGCGATGAGGACCGCGGTGCCGTCCTCGGGGTCGGTGGCGAAACCGATGTCGCAGAAGTTCGAGCCGTTGAGGATCTTCGGCTCGGGCAGCCGGTACAGGCCGCGCTTCTGCGCGACGATCCGGACGAACGGCTCGTCGCCGTAGTAGCCGCGGTAGAGCTTGCGCAGCTCCCGCTCACCGAGCGAGACGCCGTCGGCGGCCTCCACCCGGATGAGCACCTGGACCCCGCGCACGGCCTCCACGCCGGTCGCGCTCATCCGCGCGGTCAGCCCGGTGCCCTGCGCGACCTCGGCCTCGTGGCGGTGCCGCTGCGGCTTGAACACCCGCATGGCGCCGCTGCGTTCCGCGTGCAGGTTCATCGCGTCGGCGGTGATGCCGGAGCCGGACGAGCCGACCCGGCCGTCGATGGTCACGTCCTTGCGGATGAGCCCCTCGGCGGCCAGCGGGTACAGGGCCAGTGTGGCGGCGTTCGCCATGCAGCCCGGCATGGAGATGCGGTCCGCCGTCTCCAGCTCCTTGCGGTAGCGCTCGGGCCAGCCGGTGACGAAGGTGTCGAGCAGGTCGGGCCGGGTGTGCTCGCCGTAGTAGCGGGCGTACACCTCCGGGTCCCGGAGCCGGTAGCCGCCGCTGAGGTCGATGATGACCTGCGCCTTGTCGGTGAGCCCGGGGACGAGCTCCATCGCCACGGAGGGCGAGACGGCCGTGAAGAGCACGTCGCAGTCGGCGACGTCCTCGGGTGAGCAGAAGAGCAGATCGGTACTGCCGCGCAGGTTGGGGTGGGCGGTGTCCACCCGGCGGCCGGAAAGCCTGCTCGACACCGCGCTGACGATGTCCACTTCGGGGTGGCCGAGGAGCAGCCGGAGCAGCTCACCGCCGATGTACCCTGACGCGCCGTAGACGCCGGCACGGATCACAAGGGCCTCCAGGTCTGAATGACGGATGGATCGGTGGAACGGATGGGGCACGCCTGACCCCGGACACGCGTCCGGGGCACCGGCGTACGGGTCCTACTCGCCCCAGTCCTCTTCGACCTCGGGGGCCAGCGCGAGCAGCAGGGGCTCGGCCGTGATCACTTCGAGCTCGCTCAGGCAGCCGCCGCACTCGACGATCTCGCTCTGGCGCACACCGTCGGGAACGGTGACGGTGCCTTCACACTCCGGGCAGGTGGCAACCGCGGTGGCGGTGGTCATCCCAGTCCTCCTCGTATCGGACGGGCCGGTTCATCTCTCCGGCTCCGCCACGAGCGTCGGTGCTGGACGGGTCCCCGGGACAGTCGGGGGAATCCCCTACAGCCCCGGCGGCGCGGGGCGGCCGGCGGCGTAGGGATACCTCCCGACTGTCGGGGGACGGGGTCCGCTGCGAGCCTCGGTAGCGGGCTCGATCCGAGATCCCGTAACCCATGCACCGGAGGGCTGAAACCGCCATGTCTGACGCCGAATTCGACGAAGAGGTCTTTCTGTTCC
>NZ_JBSGXU010000222.1:0-12491 GCF_053610205.1 Streptomyces sp. NPDC054932
CGGGCCGCACTTCAACCCTTTTGTTTGGTCTTGGGGGGGGGTCCCCGTTTATGTGTGGGGGGGGCGGCGGCCGGGCGGCGGGGGCGCGCCCCCCGCCGGGGTGGGATTCACGCCGTCAGGGCGTCAGGATGTGCTGCGCCGTGGCAGTGCTCAGCCGGACTTCTGCAGGGTCCAGGCCTGCGCCGCGCGGCCGTCCGCACGCTGGAGGTCGAGCAGCCAGTACCCGTAGTAGGGGCGGTTGCTGACGGTGAGGGCGAAGCCGCCGCTCGCGTCCGTCACGGTCACCGCGCCACCGCGCGACGCCAGCTTCCATGCCTGCGCCCCGCCGCCGTTGCCACAGGGCTGCTGTGCGACCCACATGCCCGCGGCGGGGGTGCCGCCCGGCTGGAGGCACTTGTCCGAGGCCGCGGACCGGATGCGCACCTGGCCGTTGCCCGCGTCGTCGAAGTACCACTGCTGCTGGGCGTACCCGTTGGTGCGGCCGCCGACGAGGACCGTGCCGTCTGCGGTGCGGCCGCCCCACATCTCCGCGGCCATGCCGGTGCTTCCGTTGCCGAGCACGTAGCGGGTGCCCGGGGTGGTCGCGCCGCCGCCGGCTCCCGTCGTACGGAAGGACGCGGCCTTGCCGGGTCCGCTGTCACGGCCGGCGCTGTCGCGGACCGAGACGGTGACCTTGTACTCCGTGTTGGGCTGGAGGTTGTAGATGCGGAGCACCTGGGACTGGACCCACGTCAGGTGCTTGCCGTTCAGCTGGACCGCGTACCAGGAAGCGCCCTCGACCTTGGGCCAGCTCACGACGACGGAGTCGGACTGGATCTGGCCCGCCGTCACGGTCGGTCCGCCGGTGGGCTTCTTGGTCGGCGTCGGCGTGGGCTTCTTGGTGGGCGTCGGGGTCGGGTTCGGGTTCGGACCCGGGTCCGTGCCGCCACCGCCCTTGGCCTTCATCAGGAACTGGTTGTCCGCGATGTTCCAGTGCGTGGCCAGATAGCTGCCGGCCTTGGGACTGGTGTGGAAGTAGTCGTCGTGGTTGCAGTCCAGGATGTTCTCGGACGCCTGGTTCGTGCAGATGTTGCGCATCTGCGGGTAGTACGGGGTGTCCGAGTAGCACATGACGTCGTACTCGTCCGTGCAGTGCGCGCCACGGCTGGTGTTCGGGGCGCTGTTGTTGACCGCGCCCAGGTTGTGGCCGAGCTCGTGCGCGGCGGTGTGACCGCCCCAGCAGCCGGAGTCGGTCCGTCCGTAGGAGGGGCCGAAGTTGCTCTGGTTGGCCTGGCCGGGCCGCTCGTCGCCCGCGAAGGTGCCGATGCCGCAGTAGACCTGGCTGTCGGCGAAGATCATGTACTTGCGGTCGCGACGGTCGAGGCCCTTGGCGGCGAGCGCGTTGTTGGTCGCGCTGAACTCGGCCAGGGCCGAGGCCGGGAGCTCGATGTTGAGCACCGTGGGGGTGCAGTCGGCGGCCGTCACATAGCGGATGTGACGTACTCCGCCGGTCTCCTTGGCGCTCGCCGAGTAGATGAGGTCGGCGTCGGCCGCCCACTTGCGGAACGAGGCGACGTACTCGGAGTACCGGTCCTTGCCCGGGGCGTGGACGTAGACGACCTGCACGCGGTTGCCGGTGCTGCCGTCGCCGTCGCACTGGACGGTCTGGCCCGCGGGACCGGCGGCGACGTTCTGGCTGCCGGCCGAGGCGGCCGGTGCGGGCGCGGCGGCCTTCGTGGCGGCCGAGGCGTCGGCCGCGGGCGCGTCCTGAGGACGCCCGCCGCCTTCCTTGCTTGCCGGGTCATCGGCCGCGGGGCGGGCCGGATCGGCCGCCGGAGCCGTCTCCTTGACGGCGGGCTCGATGTCCTTCGTGATGTCGACGCCCTTGGGCGGGGCGTCGGGGCCGTGGGTGCAATGCCCGGCCTCGGTGCGGTAGACACCGACGCACCGGTCGCCCTTCGGCGCGGCCGCGAGGCCGTCGTAGATCATGCCGCGCGCGGTCTCGTTGGCGGGCGCGGCCGCGAGGGGTTCGGGCTCCTGGTCGCGCGCGGGCGCTGCAGCCGGTGCCTCGGCAACGGCCTGTACGGGCGTTGTTGCCTGAGCGCCGTCACCGATTCCGGAGTAGGCGATGCCTGCGGCTATCACCGCTGCCGATGCCGTGGCGGCGGTGATGAGTATCAACCGCCGGGGCTTGCGCCGGTGGTCGGCGGCGGCAGGGCGTCTGCGACGTCCTGTCATGGGCACCTCAAATCGTTGTCGGAAGACTGGGTGCGCCGCAGCCTGCCAGACGAATGCGGAGGAAAATTCGGACAAAGGGGGGCGCGCGCCGAGAAATCATTCCGTTACCTGTCGGCCTGATTTGACGAACACTCAACTCTCAATAGGCGCAGGCCAGTTACGCGCGTCGCGTCCCAATGGTCCAGTCCTTCCGGGGCGGGTTGTTATCAAATCGAGATATGAAGCGGAGGCTTATTGACGGGAATTCAGTCAGGAATTCACCTAATTACTACCTGCCGAATTCCCTCCGTCACGACCCGTGAGGTGCGGCGGACTTCGGCCCGCCTTCGAAGCCGGTGCGGGGCCCGGGAGTTCGTCCGGGACCTGCCCGCCGGCCTGTGCGCGAAACCCTCTGACCGTCCGGGAGTCGTGGAACACCGGTCGGCGGGCGGCGCCGGACCGGCTGTGGCGCGGGCCGCTGCGGGCGCCGGGCGCCCGGCTGAAGTCCCGCTGGAGCGGGGGCAGCAGGAGAGGCGGCCGGCCGGCAGGCCCCACGGCGTCGGCGTCCGGGGCCATCGGCTCCGGGGTTCCTGCCCCGGCCCGGGAGGGTCCGTATCGTAGGCGCGAAGGTTGTTGAGATGTTCGGGGGCTGGGTGCAGATCGCGGAGCACGCCGGGTGGCACCGGGATTTCCCGGTGAAGTACCTCCTGGTCCAGGACGACGAGGACGGCGTGGAACAACTCTGGGGGAGGTGCGCGGGCGTCGGAGGGCTGTTCCTCGACCCCGTGCCGCTGCCTCGTGAGGTCCTCACCCTCCGCGGGTGCAGCCCCGAGGGCCTGCTGAACGACGTCCTCGCCACGCCCGACGTCCCGCCCCGGGCCCTGGGGGACGTGTGCGTCGAGGTCTGGGACGACGAGCAGCCCGTGCAGTGGTGGACCCTCACCGACGCGGTTGTGGTGGCGCATCGGCCCCACCCCGCCGATCCGGCGCGGTACGACATCGTGCTCGACGCCGGAGTCAGGAACGACGAGAAGTTCGGCGAGCCGGCAACGCCGTCGCGCTTCGAACTGTTCGCCGGGACGGGGGGCGTGGCGGGCGCAGGCCGTTGCTCCGCCGTCGAGGGCCTGTTCGAGCCGCGGGAGGATCCGGCGCCCGTCCCGCTGGAGCTGATCGGCTGCGAGGCGGCGGAGCCGGTGCTCGTGGGGACACAGCGGCCGCGGAGGTGGGCACGGGACTGGGTCCACCTGCTCGTGCTGGATCGCCACGGCGCGGTCACGACCTCCCGTCCCGTGGGTCTGGCCATCGCCGGAGTGCGCCCGTCCGTGCTCGGCGACGGGCTGGAGGACATCACGCTCGCCGACGGCGGCGACGATCGGCCGTCGCCCGCGGTCCGTCCGGTCTGGGAGAAGTGGTACCGGGGTGCGCCGGCCGAGCCCAACCTGTGGGCTTCGTACGACGCGCGGGGCAGGGAGGAGTGGCTGGAGCTCACCACCCGCGGCTGGCGGGTGCCCGTGCCGCAGCCGGACCGGACCGGCGGCGAGCATCACCTCGACGGCCGGTTCGTCACGGACGTCCCCGGTCTGCACTGCGCGATCGCCGAGGCCCTGCTCGGGCCCGGCCGCTACTTCGGCAGGGAGTGGAACGCCTTCAGGGACTGCTTGGCCGGTGGATTCGGAGTGGCCCCGCCCTTCACCTTGATCTGGCACGACTCCGAGGTCGCGCGCCGTTCCCTGGCGGCTGAGGTGTTCGACCCGGAGGGCGGGCCGTCCTACTTCGAGGAGACCGTGCAACTCCTCGAACGAGTGGGCGTCACCGTCGTACTGGACTGACCGGGCCGACCCCGCCGACCGTTTCCCGGCTTCAGGACCGTTGCTCAGCGCCTCGGGCGGGACGCGGGGCGTCTTCACCATCGCGCCACGGGCCGTCCGGAACCAGGGCGCGGAGCACGGCAGGCAACTGCGGTGGCTCGACCGGGTCGGTCAGCGAACCCAGATCCGACCACGCGATCCAGACGTGCGTGTCCAGGTCGAGCCGTTCACGGGGGAGCAGGCCGGTCCGCACGAGCGATGGCTGGTCCTCGGCGAACTGCGCAACGAAGAAGTGCTCCGTCCCGATGTACCGCTTGCCGTTCCACCACACATCGCGGTCGACCGGCACGGACCGATCGAGCACCGCAGCCGGATCGAGTCCGGTTTCCTCGGCCAGCTCGCGCCGTGCCGCCGCCAGCGGCGTCTCGCCCGACTCGATGCCGCCACCGGGTGGCTCCCAGAGCCGGGTCCCGTCGAACGGATCACGCCAGCGCAGAAGAAGCAGCCGATGGGCGGCGTCCAGACAGATGACCCGGGCGGCGGGCCGGTGCGTTGTGTCCACCACCCCGACAGTAGACGGTGCCCGGAACACCGCTCGGACCCGCCCTGTGACGGGGTGTGAGGTGGGCACTGCACAGGGCGGGCGGGGTGTTCCGCTCCGAGTCAGCCGCCGAGGACGGTCAGGTCGATGCGTGCCAGGCGCTCCGGGTCGGTGAGGATGTCGAGCGCCGTGATCCTGCCGTCCCGGACGGTGAAGGCCATGACGGACAGCGCGCGGCCCTCCGCCACCGCGAGCACCCCGGGAGTCCCGTTGACCAGCACCGCGTGCGCGGCTTCGGCGAACCGGGCGAAGGTGATCGCCTGGGAGGCGACCTCGGCCGCGCCGCGTCGGACCAGCGTGGGGCGCAGCGTGCCGCCGTCGGAGCGTGCCACCACATCGGGGTCGAGGACCGCGATGAGGGCGTCGAAGTCCCCGCCGCGCGAGGCCGCGAGGAAGGCGTCGACGATCGCGCGCAGGCGGGCCCGGTCGGGGTCCGGAGCGGGCGCCGAGCCCTGGACGCGGCGGCGTGCGCGGCTCGCGAGCTGCCGGGTCGTGGCGGTGGAACGCCCGAGTACGGGGGCGATCTCGTCGAAGGGCACGGCGAACAGGTCGTGCAGGACGAAGGCCAGGCGTTCGGCGGGGGCGAGGGTCTCCAGGACGACCATCAGGGCGATGCCGACCGAGTCGGCCAGCAGGATCTCCTGCTCGGGGTCGAGACCGTCCGCACGGCTGACGACCGGGTCGGGGATGCGGACCTGTCCGTCCTGGTCGTGCAGCGGATCCTCACGCCGCGTGCCGCGCGAGCGCAGCATGTCCAGACATACGCGGCCGACCACGGTGGTCAGCCAGCCGCCCAGGTTCTCCACCGCGGCGGTGTCGGAGCGGTTCAGCTTGAACCAGGTCTCCTGTACGGCGTCCTCCGCCTCGCTGAGCGAGCCCAGCATCCGGTAGGCCACCGCCCGCAGATGGGAGCGGTGCTCTTCGAAGCGCTGCGCCAGTATTTCTTTGTCGCCGCTCACCCGTCACGTCCCCGTGTTCCGATCCGTCAGTGCCGGGTCGGACGATAATCCACCCGGCCAACGGGCGTCGCCCGCATATGGGTCGGGGAGCGGGAGGCGGGCCGGCGGACCGGTATGCGCACGGTGGCGGGGTGCGGGCCGCTCAGCTCCGTACGGGTGCGGGTTCGAGGAACTGCCGCAGGTCCACGACCCCGTATCCCCCGGCCAGGGCGGCGTCGATGATCAACGGGAGGGCGTCCGCGTCGAGGACGACGCCGTCACCCTGGCTGCCGACGTGCATCTGGATGATCGCCCCGGGAGCGAAGGCATCGACGGCCCGCTCGACGGTCCTGTCCACGTCCATGCCGCCCTTCGGACCGAGATAGCCCTTGGTGTCGGTGGTGAACTCGATCGCCGCGTAGCCCAGGTCGTTGACATCGGCGATGGACTGCGGGGTGGTGGAGCTGTAGGGAAAACGGAAGAAGGGCAGGGGCTCGGCCCCGGACGCCGTCCTGATCGCCGCGTGGGCGCTGCGCACCTCGTCCGCCCGCTCCGCGGTGCTCAGGTCGTCGAAGTAGGGGTGGCTGTACGAGTGGTTGCCGAGGCCGTGCCCCGCATCGGCCATCGCGCGCACCGCCGCGGGCCGGGCCTCGGCGAACCCGCCGGTCGGGAAGAAGGTGGCCGGCAGCTTCCGCCGCCGCAGTTCGGCCAGCACCCGGTCGACCCCCGCGTCGTCCCAGGCGGCGTTGAAGGTGAGGGCCAGCACCTTGCGGGTGGTGGGAAGCCGGCGGATCTCGTTGCCGAGGAGCGAGGCCGGCGGGCGGGGCCCGGCGCCGGCCCGGCCGGTGCGCCGCGGTGAGGCGGCGGCGCCGGAGCCGGACACGAGCCCCGTGACGCCCGCGGTCGACGCGAACCCCGCGGACAGCAGGACGGACAGAGCCGTCACGGCGGAGCGTCGTCCCACATCCACCACGGTCACTCACTCCCTGCGGTCCCCGGCCCCGGTACGGGCGCCTGCCACCGAGTGTGCGACGGCGCGGGCCGCAGCCCCCGCAGCCCGTGCCGGGCACCCGGGTGATCTCCGGGAGGCGAGGCATCAGGACGGGCGCTGCCGCAGGTGCGTCGTGAGGTGGTGCTGCAGGGGCCGGCCCACGGCGGCCATGTCATGAACGACCGTCATCTCGCCGTTCTCGACCGTGTAGTGCCTGCGCGTGCCGGTGACCTCCTTGGCCAGCGGGGTCAGCGCCACGTCCTTGGTCTCGATCTCGATCTCCGTACCGGACACCCGCCCGACGTATGTCTCGACGATGCCGGTGGGGTGGGCGAGCACGACCTCCAGGGAGGCGTCGGGGGTCACCCGCCACCATCCGGCCTCACGGCCCGCCGGCCGCACCGGCGTTCCGGACCCGTCGATCAGCCACGCGCGTGCCTCGTAGCGGAGGAAGGGGCGGCCGTCGTGGCTGAAGGTGAGCTCCTGCTCGTAGCGGAAGTCCTGTTCGAGCGTCGGGTACTCGCCCTGTCCCCGGCCGTGCCAGCGTCCCAGCAGGGGCAGCACCGGCCGCAGCAGCGGATGCGGTTCGGGGCCCTCGCCGAGGACGTGGCTGTCAGGGTAGGGATTCTCCTGCACCGACTCGAACATGTTCACCTTGCCTGTCTGCGTGGACCCCCGAGGGCCGCAGCTTA
Organism: Streptomyces sp. NPDC054932; assembly: GCF_053610205.1. Taxonomy (NCBI): domain Bacteria; kingdom Bacillati; phylum Actinomycetota; class Actinomycetes; order Kitasatosporales; family Streptomycetaceae; genus Streptomyces; species Streptomyces sp. NPDC054932. The sequence goes on from NZ_JBSGXU010000222.1 coordinate 7,227, forward strand.
GCGGCAGTCCGGGCCCGCCCCGCCCCCCGACGCCGGGGGGGCGGGGCGGGCGCCCGGCGGCAACCACGCGGCGAGCCGGGCGGCCGCACGGGCGTCACCGGGCCGCCACCCGGACGGTCACCGGGCCGGCAGGGCCTCCGCGACGGCTGCCGGAACCGGTGCGAGACCGGCCGGCCGCGTCGTGAAGGTGCCCCGGCCCTGCGTCCGGCCACGCAGCCGGGACGCATAGCCGAAGAGTTCGGCCAGCGGCACGGCCGCCGTGATCACCGCGGTCCCGGACTCGGCCGTGGAAGCGCTGACCCGGCCGCGGCGGGCCGCGAGATCACCCAGAACGCCCCCGACACCGTCCTCCGGGACCGTCACCGTGACCTCGGCGAGCGGCTCCAGCAGCTCCATCGTGCTCAGGCGCAGGGCCTCGCGCAGCCCGAACCGGCCCGCCGCGCGGAACGCCATCTCCGAGGAGTCCTTGGAGTGGGTCGCCCCGTCGGTGAGCGTGACCCGCAGCCCCGTCACCGGGAACCCGCCGAGCGGGCCCTCGGCGAGCGCGTCCCGGCATCCGGCCTCCACGGCGCGCGCGTACTCCTGCGGTACGCGTCCGCCGACGACCGTCGACCGGAATTCGAAGCACGGCTCCTCCAGCCGCTCGACGTCGAGGACGACGTGCGCGAACTGGCCTGCTCCACCGTCCTGTTTGACGTGCCGGTGGACCAGGCCGCGCACCCCGCGCACGACGGTCTCCCGGTAGGAGACCTGCGGCCGGCCGACGACGGCCTCCACCCCGTGGCCGCTGCGGATCTTCTCCACCGCGACCTCGAGATGCAGCTCGCCCATCCCCGACAGCACGGTCTGGCCGCTCTCCGCGTCGGACCGCACCACCAGCGAGGGGTCCTCCTCGGCGAGCCGTGCCAGAGCCGCCGAGAGCCGGCCCGTGTCGCTGCTGTGCCGGGCCTCGATCGCGACCGACACCACCGGCTCGGCCACCGACGGCGGTTCGAGGACCAGCGGCGCACCCGGCGCGCACAGGGTCGTGCCCGCCCGGGCGGCCTTCAGCCCGATCACCGCGACGATGTCACCGGCCACCGCCTCCTCCCGTTCCTCGTGTCGGTCGGCCTGGACCCGCAGGATCCGCCCGACCCGCTCCGTACGGCCCGTGGCCGCGTCCAGTACGGTCCCGCCCTTGCTCAGGGTGCCGGCGTAGACCCGCAGGTAGGTGAGCCGCCCGGTGGGCGTGGCCGTCACCTTGAAGGCGAGGGCCGCGAACGGCTCCGCCGGATCGGGGGCGCGCTCCTGCTCCACGCCGCCCTCGGCCAGCCCCCGGACCGGAGGCATGTCGCCGGGCGACGGCAGGTACGCGAGCACCGCGTCCAGCAGCGGCTCGATCCCGCGGTTGCGGTACGCCGAGCCGCACAGCACCACCACACCGTCACCGCGCAGCGTCAGCTCCCGCAGGGCGCGCACCAGGGTGCGCTCCGACAGGGCCGAGGCCGAGCAGAACTCCTCCAGGGCGTCGGCGTGCAGTTCCGCCACAGTCTCCTCCAGGAGCCGGCGCCGCCTGGCCGCTTCCTCCTGCAGCGGCTCGGGGACCGGGCCCGTCTCGAAGGTCCCGGCGCCCGCCCGCCAGTTCAGGGAGCGCATGCCCAGCAGGTCGACGACACCGGAGAACGAGTCCTCCGCTCCGATGGGCAGCTGCACCACCAGCGGAACGACGCCCAGCCGTTCGCGGATCGACGCGACCGCCGTGTCGAGGTCGGCGCCCGCCCGGTCCAGCTTGTTGACGAACGCGATCCTCGGCACACCGTGCCGGTCGGCCTGCCGCCAGACCGTCTCGCTCTGCGGTTCGACTCCGGCCACGGCGTCGAACACCGCGACCGCCCCGTCCAGCACCCGCAGGGAACGTTCGACCTCGTCGGAGAAGTCGACGTGCCCCGGGGTGTCGATCAGGTTGACGCGGTGATCACCCCAGGCGCAGCTCACGGCCGCGGCGAAGATGGTGATGCCGCGATCGCGTTCCTGCGGGTCGTAGTCGGTGACGGTCGTGCCGTGATGGACCTCGCCCTGCTTGTGGATGGCACCGGTCGCGAAGAGGATCCGCTCGGTGATGGTGGTCTTGCCGGCGTCGACGTGGGCGAGGATGCCCAGGTTGCGGACGGCGGTGGGGGAAGTCGTGGTGAGGGGCTGCCTGTTGGCGCGCATGGCCCGAGGCCTTTCGAGTGTGCAGAGGAAGAGGGCAGCGCGATTCCCGGACTCCGGACACGGCCTCCGGGCAGCCGCAGCGCCGCCGTCCGTCCGGAAGGGATCCGGGCAGGAGGCGTGCGGGCGTACGGGAGCGGGAGGGGACCGGACCTAAAGGTGGGTCACGGGCATACGGTGACGGCCGCGCAGCCGGCACCGCGCGCTGCGAGACACCGGGATCACGTCGTACCGGGACGGGGGAGCGAAGGCGGCAGTGCGGTACGTGCACATGGCGCGGCTCCCCTTCTCTTCACTCGGCATGGGCGCGGTGCCCTGTCGGCAGCGCGCACGGCGAGTCTAGGACGCGGGTCGCTCCGGAGCACACGGTTTTTACGGGCCCCACCGGGCGGGAGTTGACGTCCCGTCATCGGAAACCGGGGGTCGGCCGGGCGGCGGACGGGGCGGGCGACCGCGCTGCCGGTCACCGGTCCGCCGCCGCGCCTCCCCGGCACGGCGCGTCAAGGCCGGAGCGTGGTCGGCAGGCGCAGCACCAGCCGGGCACCTCCGCCCCCGGTGCCGTTCCCGGCAGCGTCCTCGGCGGTCAGGGTGCCGCCGTGGTGGGTGCTCAGGTCGCGGGCGATGGCCAGACCCAGTCCCGCTCCGCCGTGATCTCGGCTGCGCGAGTCGTCGAGGCGGGTGAAGCGCTCGAAGACCCGCTCCCGGTCCGCCGCGGGAATGCCCGGCCCGTCGTCGACGACCTCCAGGACGGCGGTGGTCACCCGCGCGCCCTTCGTGGTGCGCAGGGTGACGTCCACGCGCCGATCGGCGTAGCGCTGCGCGTTGTCGACGAGGTTGGTGACGATGCGGCCGAGCCACAGCGCGCCGGCGGTGACCTCGACATCGGGTTCCAGCCGCAGCCGTACGGGGACACGGTCGCCGAGGCGGCCCGCCACCACCTCGCGCACCAGATCGGTCAGATCCAGCGGGGCTGCGACCACGGGCCGGGCCGCGTCGATGCGGGCGAGCAGCAGCAGATCGGCCGTGAGGTGCTGGAGCCGGTCGATGTCCTCCAGGGCGCCGCCGATCAGCTCGGGCCACAGGTCGGGGTCCTGGACGGCCAGCCCCACTTCCAGCTGGGTGCGCAGGACGGTGATGGGGCTGCGCAGTTCGTGGGAGGCGTCGGCGATGAACTGCCGCTGCCGGATCCCGGAGGCCTCCAGCCGGTCCAGGGTCGCGTTCATGGTCTCGGCCAGCCGGGCGACCTCGTCACGGGTGGCCGGCACCGGCACCCGGCGGTGCAGGTCCCGGTCGGAGATCGCGGCGACCTCGGCCCGGATCGCCTCCACCGGCCTGAGCGCGTGGCCGGTGACCCGCCAGGTCACGAGGACGACGGTGGCCAGCAGCAGGGGCATGCCGATGACCAGGGCGGCGGTGGTGGTGTCGTCGGCCGCGTCCGCGTCCCGCAGGGAGGCGCCGGCGTAGACGGTGGCCATGCCGTCCGGTGTCTGCGTGACGACCTGGACGACCCGCTGCCGGTATTCACCGTCGACCGGGCGGACCCGCCAGGTGTGGAAACGGGTCCCCGGGGCGCCGGGGCCCGGCGGTGGGAAGGCGGGCACCCCGGCCAGGTTCGGGCTGGCGAACAGGACGCGCCCGTCGGCGTCCACCACCTGGACGAAGTCGACGCCGCGGGCCGGCGGACGCACACGGCCCAGCTTCCCGGTGGCGGCGAGCTGTGCCACGTTCTCGGCCTGCCGCCGGGCGTCGTTCTCCGCGTTGCGGAGCAGGTTCGCCTCCAGCAGCCCGAGCAGGGCGAACGAGGCGAGGGCCAGCGCCGCGGCCACCACCACGCCGGCGCCCACGGTGGCCCGCGCCCGTACGGTGGTGGGCCACATCCGCCGCAGCACCGGCCACCGGCGCGCGGCCGCGCCCGGGACCGTGCGCAGGCGCTCCCGCAGGCCGGGACGCTCAGCCACCGTCGGCCGCCAGTCGGTACCCGGCCCCGCGCACGGTCTCCACGGCGGTACGGCCGAACGGCGCGTCGATCTTGCGGCGGACCGCGCTGACGTGTACCTCGACCACATTGGGGTCGCCGTCGAAGGCGCTGTCCCACACCTGCTCCAGGATGTCCCGCTTGGGCACCACCTCGCCGGAGCGCCGGGCCAGGTACTCCAGGACCGCGAACTCCCGTGCGGTCAGCCGGATCTCCGTACCGCCGCGGGAACAGGAGTGCCGGGCGGGGTCGAGCAGCAGGTCGCCGAACCTCATCACCTGGGGCCGGCGGCGGCCCGTACGGCGGCCGAGCGCGCGCAGCCGCGCGACCAGGACGAGATAGGAGAACGGCTTGGACAGGAAGTCGTCGGCGCCGGTGTCCAGCGCCTCCGCCTCGTCGTACTCGCCGTCCTTCGCCGTGAGCATCAGGATCCCCGACTCGCTGCCGGCCGCGCGCAGCTTCGCGCACACCCGGTAGCCGTTCAGCCCGGGCAGCATGATGTCGAGCACGATCAGGTCGTAGTCGTGCTCCGTCGCCATCCACAGGCCCTGCGGCCCGTCGTGGGCCAGGTCCACCGAGAACCCCTCAGACTGCAGCCCACGCTGCAGGGCCACGGCGAGCCGCCGTTCGTCCTCCACCACCAGTACGCGCATGCCGGACAGGATCTCAGGACCGCCGCGCCGCAGGCTGAAGAGGTCTTCAGGTGGCTTCAGCGGAGCTTCAGCATCCGGTGTCCATGCTCTGGAACGAGCCGCGCACCGCGCCCGGTTGTCCTGAGGAGTGCCCGTATGTCTGATTCTGTCCCCCCGTCCCAGCCGTCCGAGTCGTCCGTGACCGCCCCGGCGGTGGCCACGCCCGAGGCCGGAGCCGGCAAGCCCGCGGCCCCGGGCCGCTTCGTCCCCCGCGGCAAGCGCGCCCGCTGGGTGACGGCGGGCGCGGTCGCGGTGGTGGTCGTCGGCGGGGTGACGGCGGTGGCCGTCGCCGAGCACGACCACCACGGGCGCATGGACCGGGGCCCGCGCATCGCCCTGTCCGGACCCGGACACGAGGGCGGCCTGCGGGTCGGGACGCAGGAGGCCGGACCGCGGCACCAGCGGGGC
>NZ_JBSGXU010000223.1:0-12465 GCF_053610205.1 Streptomyces sp. NPDC054932
GGTCCGGCCCGCCCGGCCCGCCCGGACCGCCCGGCACGGGTGGCCCCGGCCGCCGCCCCGCGCCGCTTCGCCGGGCAGCCCGTCGAGATCGGCCACGGTCCGCGCGACCGCCCGCGGGTCGCCCTCACCTTCCACGGCAACGGGGACCCCGCCATCGCCCGGGCGGTGCTGGCCGCGGCCGAGAAGGGCGGCGCGCGGGTCACCGTACTGGCGATCGGATCCTGGCTCGACGCACACCCCGAGCTGGCCCGCCGCGTCCTCGACGGCGGCCACGAGCTGGGCAACCACACCCAGCGCCACCTCGCGATCAACGACATGGCCGAGGCGGAGGCGTACGCCGAGATCACCGGCTGTGCCCAGCGCCTGAAGCGGCTCACCGGCTCCATCGGCACCTGGTTCCGGCCCTCCCGGACCCAGTACGCGACGCCGCTCGTCCGGAAGCTGGCCCAGCGGGCGGGCTACCCGCACGTCCTCTCGTACGACGTGGACTCCCTCGACTTCACCTCGCCCGGTGCCGCGGCCGTCATCCGCACCGTCACCGGGACGATCCGGCCCGGATCGGTGGTGAGCCTGCACTTCGGCTACGCGGACACGGTCGACGCGATGCCTCCCCTCCTCGAAGAACTCGCGCGCCGCGAACTGCGCGCGGTGACCACCACGGAGCTGCTGACCCCATGACGACCCCCCGCCCTACCAGGACCGCCGGCGTGCTGCTGGCAGGTCTGGCCCTCGCCGCCCTGGCCGGCTGCGGATCAGCCGGCAAGGGACCCGCCGAGGCGCTCGGCACCAAGGGCCCGGCCGAGCCCGTCAAGGCCGTGCCGGCCGCCCCGCCCGGTCTGCCCGGCATGCCTCCGGTCCTCGATCCGAACGACGTCTATGCGGCGGACCGGCCGAACAAGCTCTCTCCCGTGGTCAAGGACTTCCCGTCCCGCGTCTACGTGCCGAACACCGGCTCCAACACGGTGTCCGTCATCGATCCGGCGACCTACCGGGTCATCGACACCATCCCGGTCGGTGTCCAGCCCCAGCACGTGGTCCCCTCCTGGGACCTGAAGACCCTGTGGGTCAACAACAACCGCGGCCACACGCTCACCCCCATCAACCCGGCCACCGGGGAGGCCGGAAAGCCCGTCGAGGTGCACGACCCGTACAACCTGTACTTCACGCCGAACGGCAAGTACGCCATCGTCATGGCCTCGATGGACAAGGAGCTGGTCTTCCGCGACCCGCACACGATGGACCGGGTGAAGACGGTCCCCGTGACCTGCTACGGCGTCAACCACGCGGACTTCTCGGCCGACGGCCGCTACTTCATCGTGAGCTGCGAGTTCTCCGGCGAACTGCTCAAGGTCGACACCGAGCGGATGGAGGTCGTCGGCCAGCAGAAGCTGCCGTTCGAGGGTGCGATGCCGCAGGACGTGAAGATCTCCCCGGACGGGAAGACCTTCTACGTCGCGGACATGATGGCGCACGGCATGTGGGTGCTCAGCGGGGACAAGTTCGAGACCCCCAAGCTGCTGCCCACGGGGAAGGGCTGTCACGGCCTCTACGTGAGCCGCGACTCCAAGGAGATGTACGTGTCCAACCGGGGCGAGGGCACCATCTCGGTCTTCAACTTCCCCGAGAACAGGCTCACCAAGAAGTGGACGCTGCCGGACGGCGGCAGCCCGGACATGGGCGGGGTCTCCGCGGACGGCAAGGTGCTGTGGCTGTCGGGCCGCTACAACTCCGAGGTCTACGCGCTCGACACGCAGACCGGCAAGCAGATCGCCCGGATCCCCGTGGGCGGCGGACCGCACGGACTCGCCGTGTACCCACAGCCCGGCCGCTACTCGCTCGGCCACACCGGCATCTTCCGCTAGCCGAGGAGCGGGTGACGACCACCGGGTACCGCGCGCCCGGCACGGCGGTGCCCCGGGAGCTCGCACAACCCCCGGGGCACCGCCACCGGCCCGTCGGACCGCGGGCCGCTACCAGGCGACCGGAAGGCGCTCCGGCAGTCGCTTGATGAAGCCCGTGCGCCAGACGAGGTTTTCGGCGGGCACCGCGAGCCGCAGTCCGGGCAGCCGCTCGACCAGCACCTCCAGCGCGATCTCGGCATGCGTCCGGCCCAGCGCGGACGCCGGACAGAAGTGCCGGCCCGCGCCGAAGGCGAGATGGGGGTTCGCGCTCTCGCGCTCCAGGTCCAGCTCGTCCGGACGCTCGAAGGCCTCTGGATCGAAGTTGGCCCCCTCCAGGAGGACGAGGACGAGCTCACCCTCCTTCACCAGCACGTCACCGACCCGGATGTCCGCCAGGGCGATGCGCGGCAGGCCGTCGCCGACGGACAGGTTCCAGCGCAGCAGCTCCTCCACGGCCGCACCCATGCGCTCCGGGTGCCGGCGCAGGTACCCGATCAGCTCGGGCCGCTGGAGCAGCGCGAGCACCGCGAGGGTGAGGAACGCGGAGGTGGAGACCGCGCCCGCACCGAAGAGGGAGACGGCGACCGTGGCAAACATGTCGTCGGTCAGGTGCGCCGACTCCGGGTCCGCCTCCTTCAGCCCGGCGAACGTACCGAGGAGCCCCGTACGCTCCTCGGGGTCCAGCGCGAGCTGGGCGCCCAGCCGCCCGGCGAAGTAGCCCACGTCCTTGTACCAGTTGAGGGCGGAGTCGGCGAACGGCTCGCGCGCGGTCATGAACGCGACGTCCAGCCCCGACATCAGCCGGCGCCAGTCCTCGAACGGCACCCCCAGCACCTGGCAGTGCAGGGCCGCCGAGAAGGGGTCGGCGAACCCCGCCCGGAGGTCGGCCGGGCCACCCTCGGCCACGATCGAGTCGACCAGCTCGCCCGCCCTGGCGCGCAGCAGCTCTCGCAGTCCGTCCCTGCGCGGACTCAGCGCCTTCATCACGGCGTTGCGCAGCCCGGCGCTGTTGATGTTCCCCATGTTGTTGACGACCTCGGGCGGGATCGTCAGCGCGTACTGGCGCGGGACCCCGGCGTTCGCCGTGTCCTTCAGGCTGAAGCGTTCGTCCTCCAGCACCTGCTTGGCCAGTGCGTAGCTGCTCACCAGCCAGGCCGGGTCACCGGTGAGCGTGCGGACCCGGGCGACCGGTGCCTTCTCGCGCAGCCAGGCGCACTCCTGCGGGAGCGCGTCGCCGCGCCGGGAGAGCGGGAAGTCGAGGAGCGGCTGCTCCGCGGCCCCCCGGCCCTCAAGCTGCTCGACGCTCATCGACGGTCCTTCCGGTCGGTGCGCGGTCCACGACGGCCTCGGGCCGTACGACGGCGTACGCCTGGTTGCGGGTCGCGCGCAGGCCCCCGCCGCGCGCGAAGAGGACGTCCGTCAGCGGCATCCTGACGTGGTAGGCCGCCACCGAGGACGGCACGTCGAGAATGCTCGGGGTGTCCACGAAGAACGGCAGCTCGGCCGCCATGTAATCGAAACAGACCTGCAACTGCTCGGTCGTGATCGATTCACCTTCCGGCAACTTGGAACCGACGAAATGCAGGGCCATCTCCTCGCAGCCCCTGCGGAATTCATCGTCGGTCTCCAGGAAATGCAGGACGCGGCGGTGGAGCAGTTGGTAGACGGGGTTCGACTGGAATTCGGAAAGTGCCCTGACGCGGATTCCGGTGTGCGGGGTGCCCGACTCCTCGACACCCTTGAGGATCCGCCGCCGCACCGCCTTGATCTCTTTCGCCGCACGCTTCTGCGCGTGCTCCGGGCTGTAGCCGCAGGCGGCGAACATCCGGTCCACGTGGAGGTCTGCGTAGACGAAGTCGACCTGTGCGAAGCGGGGCGCGGCCCAGCGGGCGAGGCCGGCGATGCGCTCGGAACTGAAGTAGCTGTTTCCGGGACTCACTCCGATGAGCACATGGTCGCCGTCTTCCCAGATATGGCGGCAGGTGCGGGTGAAGGGCAGAACTTCGAATGATGCGTCAGCTGTGATCGTCACCTGATTGATCGCCCTTGTTGCCACTTGTCCCTGGGAGCCCTGCGCTCCTGGTGTGGCGGCAATGCCACTACGTTATGCGGCAGCCCCGGAGCGTGACAAGTGGAATCCGGATCTATTTGCTCGGAATTGTCGATTCCGCATTACGGGGGAGTAATTGAAATCATTTCTGCCGCCCGAACGGGACCCGAGTCGGGGGCGGACGGGGCAGGCCGCTACCCTGAGCCGGTCAACAAGGCATCAAGAAGGAGTGGACCCAGTGGCGGACATCGAGAGCGCACGGACGACGTTCGGCAAGTTCGACGTGAACGGTGACGGCTTCGTCACGGCCGACGAGTTCAAGGCGGCCATGGCGGCCATGGGTGACCCGTTCGTCACCGGACCCGTCGCGGACGCCGTGATCGCCGCCAAGGACGCGAACGGCGACGGCCTGCTGAGCTTCGACGAGTTCTGGGCCTCCCTGAACAAGTAGTCCCTCCGCCGACGCCCCGCCCCGGTCCGCCGGAGCGGGGCGTCGGCGTGCGCCCGGCGCGTGCCCCGGCATGCGTACCGGGTCAGGTCTGCGGCCCGGTCATGTCCTCGACCTCGCCGAGGGCCTCCTCCAGCCAGTGCAGCCAGAACGTCTCCAGGGCGATCCCGCCGTGCAGCACGAGCCGGCGCAGCCGGTCCTCCACGGCGTCCCGCCCGGGCGGGAAGTCCTTCTCCTCGATGGCCTCGTACTGCGCCAGCTGGCGCCGGTGCAGCTCCAGGTGGCGCCGCAGCTCGGGACCGAGCCCCTGCGGCCCCACGACACCCGCCGCGCGGATCCGCAGCAGCAGCGGGTCGCGCATCGGCTTGGGGTCCTGGCTCTCGCCCACCCACCGGGCCAGCTCCGCGCCGCCGGCGGGCAGCACCTCGTACTCCTTCTTCTGCCCGCGCACGGGCACCTCGCTGGGCAGCTCCCGGATCAGTCCGGACTCCTCCAGCCGCCCCAGCTCGCGGTAGATCTGCTGGTGCGTCGCCGACCAGAAGTACCCGATCGACTTGTCGAACCGCCGGGTCAGCTCCAGCCCGGACGAGGGCTTCTCGAGCAGGGCGGTGAGGATGGCGTGCGGCAGGGACATGGCGCCATCCTAGGTTTGCGGCGGCGCGGGCCGCGCAGCCGCCTCCGGACGGCCGTCCCCGGACGGGCGCGGCCCGGTGGCGGCGCCGGGCCCCACTGCCGACGCTGGGGAAGTGGCTGCCGCATACGACTACTCGGACCTGACCGCCCTCTACGTGAACTGCACGCTCAAACGCTCGCCCGAGCCCAGCAACACCGAGGGCCTGATCGACAGGAGCCGCGCGGTCATGGAATCCGCCGGCGTCCGGACCTCGCTCGTCCGCGCCGTCGACCACGACATCGCCACCGGGGTCTGGCCCGACATGACCGAGCACGGCTGGGAGAGCGACCAGTGGCCGGTCCTCTACAGCCAGGTCATGGACGCGGACATCCTCGTGCTGTGCGGCCCCATCTGGCTCGGCGACAACAGCTCCGTGATGAAGCAGGTCATCGAGCGCCTCTACGCCTGCTCCTCCCTGCTGAACGAGCAGGGCCAGTACGCCTACTACGGGCGGGTCGGCGGTGCGCTGATCACCGGCAACGAGGACGGCGTCAAGCACTGCGCCATGAACATCCTCTACAGCCTCCAGCACCTCGGCTACGCGATCCCGCCACAGGCCGACGCCGGCTGGATCGGCGAGGCCGGACCCGGACCCTCCTACCTGGACCCCGGCTCGGGCGGCCCGGAGAACGACTTCACCAACCGCAACACCGCCTTCATGTCCTGGAACCTGATGCACCTGGCGGCCCTGCTCAAGCGCTCGGGCGGCGTCCCGGCACACGGCAACCAGCGCTCACTGTGGGACGCGGGCTGCCGCTTCGACTTCCCCAACCCCGAGCACCGCTGAAAGGCACTCAGGAGCAACCGGCGCGACGGAAGTCGGAGACACGGCGGCCGGGCGGTGGTTCGTCAGTGCGCGATGTCGACGACGAACCGTTCCGGCGAGTGGAGGGTGTAGGCGCGGTAGTAGGGGAGGGTGTCGAAGGCGGCGCCGAAGGTCACGTACCCCTCGTAATCGCCGGTCAGGGCGAGGCCCTTGAGCTTGCTGAGGTAGATCTTCTGGAGCTTGGGTCCCTGGTAGACGTTCTGGCCCGCGTCGTTGTGCGCGGCGGCGGGGTTGAGGCGGATCTCCAGGAAGTACTTCCCGACGAGCGGCACGGGTTTGCCGGACCCGTCGTAGATCAGCTGCGCGACGGGGGTGACGGTCATCGTGGGGGCGTAGCCCTGCAGGTCGATGACGATCCGGTCGAAGGTGGCGTGGCCGCCCCAGCGGGCGTTGACGACCAGCGGGGTCTGGGACTGGGTGGTGGCCGGGGTGGAGGTGAGGGTGGAGGCCGAGGCAGGCGCGGCGAAGGAGAGGCAGGCGGCGAGCAGAGCGCCGGTTGCCAGGGCCACGAACTGCCGGAGACGGGCGTGGATCATGACGTCCCCTCGATTCTCGAGAGACGGGGACCGGTGGCACAGCCTAGGACGCCATGACGGATCCGGTGGTTCCGGGCCGTTCGGGGCCTTTCCGGGCCGTTTCGGCCCGGGGACGCCCGTGGGGCCCGGCGCTTGTGCGCCGGGCCCCACACTGCGTCACGCGCTGCGCGTCAGCACTCGATGACGTTGACCGCGAGGCCGCCGCGGGCGGTCTCCTTGTACTTCACCTTCATGTCGGCGCCGGTCTCCTTCATGGTCTTGATGACCTTGTCGAGGGACACCTTGTGGCTGCCGTCGCCGCGCATCGCCATCCGCGCGGCGGTGACGGCCTTGACCGCGGCCATGCCGTTGCGCTCGATGCACGGGATCTGCACCAGGCCGCCGACCGGGTCGCAGGTCAGGCCCAGGTTGTGCTCCATGCCGATCTCGGCCGCGTTCTCCACCTGCTCCGGGGTGCCGCCGAGCACCTCGGCGAGGGCGCCCGCCGCCATCGAGCAGGCGGAGCCCACCTCGCCCTGGCAGCCGACCTCGGCGCCGGAGATCGAGGCGTTCTCCTTGAAGAGCATGCCGATCGCGCCCGCGGCGAGGAGGAAGCGGACCACGCCGTCCTCGTCCGCGCCCGGCACGAAGTTCATGTAGTAGTGCAGCACGGCGGGCAGGACGCCCGCGGCGCCGTTGGTCGGCGCGGTCACCACGCGGCCGCCCGCAGCGTTCTCCTCGTTGACCGCCATCGCGTAGATCGTCGCCCACTCGCTGCGGTGCAGCATCGGGTCGCCCTCGGTGCGCAGCTGGCGTGCCGTGGCGGCGGCCCGGCGCTTGACCCGCAGGCCGCCGGGGAGGATGCCCTCGCGGGACATGCCGCGCGAGACGCAGGACTGCATGACGCGCCAGATCTCCAGGAGGCCCTCGCGGATCTCCTCCTCCGTGCGCCAGGCCTTCTCGTTCTCCAGCATCAGCGAGGAGATCGACAGGCCGGTCTCGTTCGCCAGGCGCAGCATCTCGTCGCCGGAGCGGAAGGGGTACTTCAGCACCGTGTCGTCGAGCTTGATCCGGTCCTCGCCGACCGCGTCCTCGTCCACGACGAAGCCGCCGCCGACCGAGTAGTAGGTCTTCTCCAGCAGCGGGGTGCCCGCGCTGTCGTACGCGAAGAGCGTCATGCCGTTCGCGTGGTACGGCAGGGAGCGCCGGCGGTGCAGGATCAGCTGGTTCGGCTCGTCGAAGTCGATCTCGTGGACATCGCCTATCTCCGCGCCCAGCAGGCGCAGCCGGCCGCTCTTGCGGATGCGCTCGACCTCGTCGTCGGCGGTCTCCACGTTCACCGTGCGGGGGGAGTGGCCCTCCAGACCGAGCAGCACCGCCTTGGGGGTGCCGTGCCCGTGGCCGGTGGCGCCGAGGGATCCGAAGAGCTCGGCCCGGACGGAGGTGGTCTGGGCCAGCACGCCGTCCTTCTTCAGCCGCGTCACGAACATGCGCGCGGCCCGCATCGGACCGACCGTGTGGGAGGAGGAGGGACCGATGCCGATGGAGAAGAGATCGAAGACGGAGATGGCCACGGTGGCGGACTCCCTTGTCTGCTCGTGGGGTGGGAGGGGGCAGGAGAGGTGGATTATTCGGATTTTGTCCGGTAGACGAGCTTAACGTGGCGAAGTGAACGTCTCGTCGGTCGGACGAGGTGGGATGGATTACGTGGACGGGTCGGGCGGGTGCCGCCCACGGTCCCGGGACCCGCGCACCGCGCCGGGAGGCGGGGAAAGAGGTGATCCACCGGCCCTGCGTGACGACGCCGGGGCCGGCGGGCGGGGGACGGAGCCCCGGGGGACGGAGCGGTGGGGAGCCCGCTCCGTGCCCGGAGGGCGGAAAGGGCCCGGCCTGTGCGCGTACCAGGCCGGGCCCTTCGGTTGCCGCCTGAGGGCCGCGCCGCCTAGAGCGACGGGTACAGCGGGAACTTCGCGGCGAGCGCGGAGACGCGCGCCTTCAGGGCCTCGCTGTCGTACGCGGGCTTCAGCGCCTGCGCGATGATCTCGGCGACCTCGGTGAAGGCCTCGGCGTCGAAACCGCGGGTGGCCAGCGCCGGCGTACCGATCCGCAGACCCGAGGTGACCATCGGCGGCCGCGGGTCGTTCGGGATGGCGTTGCGGTTGACCGTGATGCCGACCTCGTGGAGGCGGTCCTCGGCCTGCTGGCCGTCCAGCTCGGAGTTGCGCAGGTCGACCAGGACCAGGTGCACGTCGGTGCCACCGGTGAGGACGTCCACGCCCACGGCCTTGACGTCGTCCTGGACCAGGCGGGCGGCGAGGATCTTCGCGCCCTCCAGGGTGCGCTCCTGGCGCTCCTTGAACTCGGGCGAGGCCGCGACCTTGAAGGAGACGGCCTTGGCCGCGATCACGTGCTCCAGCGGGCCGCCCTGCTGACCCGGGAAGACCGCGGAGTTGATCTTCTTGGCCAGCTCCTGCGTCGACAGGATGACACCGCCGCGCGGACCGCCGAGGGTCTTGTGCGTGGTGGTGGTGACGACGTGGGCGTGCGGCACCGGGTTCGGGTGCAGACCCGCGGCGACCAGGCCGGCGAAGTGCGCCATGTCGACCATCAGGTACGCGCCGACCTCGTCCGCGATGCGGCGGAAGGCGGCGAAGTCCAGCTGGCGCGGGTAGGCGGACCAGCCGGCGACGATCAGCTGCGGCTTGGACTCCTTGGCGAGGCGCTCGACCTCGGCCATGTCCACCTCGCCGGTCTCGTCGACGTGGTACGGGACCACGTTGTAGAGCTTGCCGGAGAAGTTGATCTTCATGCCGTGGGTCAGGTGACCGCCGTGGGCCAGGTTGAGGCCCATGATCGTGTCGCCCGGCTTCAGCAGCGCGAACATCGCGGCGGCGTTGGCCTGCGCACCGGAGTGCGGCTGGACGTTCGCGGCCTCGGCGCCGAACAGCGCCTTGATGCGGTCGATCGCGATCTGCTCGACCACGTCGACGTGCTCGCAGCCGCCGTAGTAACGGCGGCCCGGGTAGCCCTCGGCGTACTTGTTGGTCAGGACCGATCCCTGGGCCTCCATGACGGCGACCGGAGCGAAGTTCTCCGAGGCGATCATTTCCAGGGTGGACTGCTGGCGTACGAGCTCGGCGTCGACAGCGGCGGCGACGTCCGGGTCGAGCTCGTGGAGAGGGGTGTTCAGTACAGACATCAGGGTCCCCTGGGGTGTCAGTTACCGGCGGTGAGCTTGGTGTACTCCTCGAAGGAGAGCGTGTCCTTCGGGTCCTCCGAGAGGCGGACCTTGAAGAGCCAGCCGCCCTCGAACGGGGCGGTGTTCACGAGCGCCGGGTCGTCCACGACGTCCTGGTTGAACTCGACGATCTCACCGGTGACGGGGGAGTACAGGTCGCTGACCGACTTGGTCGACTCCAGCTCGCCACAGGTCTCGCCTTCGGTCACGGTGTCGCCGACCTCGGGGAGCTGGGCGTAGACGACGTCACCGAGCGCGTTGGCCGCGAACTCCGTGATGCCGACCGTCGCGACGCCGTCCACGGCGTCCGACAGCCACTCGTGCTCCTTGGTGTAACGCAGCTTCTCGGGGTTGCTCATGACCTGATTCTCCTGGATGCGGGGGAGTGGATACGAACTGCGGTCTTGGGTACTGAGACGGCGCCGTACGGGTTCCCGTACGGCGGACGTGGTGCGTGGGGCTACTTCTGCCGCTTGTAGAACGGCAGCGCCACGACCTCGTACGGCTCATGCGTACCGCGAATGTCGACGCCGACGCCGGAAGTGCCGGGCGCGGCGTGCGCCGCGTCCACGTACGCCATCGCGATCGGCTTGCCCAGCGTCGGGGACGGGGCGCCGGAGGTGACCTCACCGATGACCTGGCCGTCGGCGACGACCGGGAACCCGGCGCGCGGAACGCGGCGGCCCTCGGCGATCAGACCGACCAGCTTGCGCGGCGGGTTGGTGGTGGCGCGCTCGGCGGCGGCCTCCAGTGCGGCGCGGCCGACGAAGTCCCCCTCCTTCTCGAACTTCACGACCCGGCCCAGACCCGCGTCGAACGGGGTGAGGGAGGTGGTCAGCTCGTGCCCGTACAGCGGCATGCCCGCTTCCAGGCGCAGGGTGTCGCGGCAGGACAGGCCGGCCGGGACCAGGCCGACGCCCTCGCCCGCCTTCATCAGCGCCTGCCAGAGCTCCACGGCGTGCTCGGGGGCGACGAACAGCTCGAAGCCGTCCTCGCCGGTGTAGCCCGTACGCGCGATCAGCGCCGGGACGCCCGCGACGGTGCCCGGCAGGCCCGCGTAGTACTTCAGGCCGTCCAGGTCGGCGTCGGTCAGGGACGCCAGGATGCCGGGGGACTCCGGGCCCTGCACCGCGAGCAGCGCGTACGCGTCGCGGTCGTCGCGGACCTCGGTGTCGAAGCCGGCGGCGCGCTCGGTCAGGGCGTCCAGGACGACCTGGGCGTTGGAGGCGTTGGCGACGACCATGTACTCGGTCTCGCCGAGGCGGTAGACGATCAGGTCGTCGACGATCCCGCCGTCCTCCTGACAGATGTGCGTGTAGCGGGCGCGGCCGACACCGACGGTGGAGATGTTGCCGACCAGTGCGTGGTCCAGGGCCTTGACGGCCTCCGGGCCGGTCAGCGTGATCTCGCCCATGTGGGAGAGGTCGAAGAGACCGGCCTTGGTCCGTACGGCGTTGTGCTCGTCGCGCTCGCTGGCGTACCGCAGCGGCATGTCCCAGCCCGCGAAATCGGTCATGGTCGCACCGAGCGAGCGGTGCAGCGCATCGAGGGCGGTCAGGCGGGGGGCAGTGCTCATGGGTGTGGCTCCCGGGTCCCAGGGCATCGACATGACATGACGAGGACGTTCCTCCCCATCTGTCATCGGAACCTGAGAGGTTCGCCGAGAGTTCCGCCGATCGCCCGATCGCCGGTTCTTCTCATCGACTTGCACCTTGGGTGGAGCTGCGCAGCAGCTCGCTTTTCAGATCTGCCTCATCCACGCGGTACGGGGCCTGAGAGATTCAAGGGAGGTTCTTGCTCCTTCGGCGCCCGCGCACGGCCTTGCGGCGTGCCGGGACTCTCCCGCGCGGATTCAAGCGGCCGGTATGCAGTTGGTCCAGATGGCGCACATCATTGCACGCCATATCCGAGATCGGGCGGTGGGGGCCGAAAGTTCGTGCGCCTCTCCGAAGTGGCGGACCGGAACCGGGCCCGCCGGATTACCGTCTCTTTACACTCAGTGGGCAAGGGTCCTGGTGACCCGATTCGGGGGAGGCGAACACTGTGCGGAGATTCGGAGTGGTGACGACGACGGGAACCGTGGACGCGGTGCCGGTGCAGCGCGGGGCGCGCGAGCGCAGGAGGGCGGCCGACGCCGGCCTCGGCCTCGTCCGTGACCTGCGCGGACCGGCCGTGCCCGCTCCGCTGCGGCTCGGCTTCGCGGCCGGGGACATCGTCGTGGTGTCGGGCCTGCCCGGCGGCGGCAAGAGCACCCTGATCAAGCGGGCGGCCGCCGAGGGCGGGGCCGTCGACTCCCAGGACACCCGTGAGCGCTGGGAGCAGCGCATGCCCGCGACGCTCCCGTACGCGGTCTACCGGCCGCTCGTGCGGGCCGCGCACTACTGGGGGCTGTGGCGGATCCTGCGCTCCGGCGCCTCCGTGGTCGTCCACGACTGCGGCACGCAGAGCTGGGTGCGCGGCCTGCTCGCCGCCGCCGCCCGCCGCCGGGGCCGCGCGCTGCACCTGCTCCTGCTGGACAGCAGCCCCGAGGAGGCCCTCTCCGGGCAGGCCGCGCGCGGCCGCCGGGTGTCGGCGTACGCCTTCGCCCGCCACCGGGGTGCGGTGACCCGGCTGCTCCGCGAGGCCGAGGCGGGCCGGCCGCCCGCGGGCTGCTCCTCGGCGACCCTGCTGGACCGCCGCTCGGCCGCCGCCGTGACGGGGATCGCCTTCCGCGGCTGACCGCCGCGGCCGGGCCGGGCCGCCGGGGCTCGGCCGCCGGGGGCGGGGGGCGGGGGGGGGGCGCCCCGCCCGCCCGGGCGCCCCGGGGGGGCCCCC
>NZ_JBSGXU010000224.1:0-12406 GCF_053610205.1 Streptomyces sp. NPDC054932
CGGGGCCCATGGGAGAGGCCGGCCGGGTCGGGGGAAGCGCATCCAATCGCTACGCGCTCCTCACGTCTCAGCGTCTCCAGGCCGTCTTGGGCTGGACATAGGCCGCCCACGGTCTTGGTGGGCAGGGATGTCACGCGGTCAGAGGGTGAGTACCCGCACGAGCAATACCGTCAGGGTGCCTGCAGTGAAGATCGACCCCAGCACGGTGGCGAACAGATCCATCCACTTCATGTCCCAACCCTGGATCTCGAACCGCTCCGGGTTCTCCGGGTCGTACCGAACCGTCACGTACGCCCCCACGCGGAAGGCGCTTCCGACCGATCCACGGCCGAACCTGGAGGAGTGTTCGCAGGCACGCCCCTCCCGGTCCGTCCAAGCGGCGACCGGGTTGTAAAAGGTGGTGCCTTCATCGCTCCGCGAGACTTTGTGACGGACGATCCGAGCCTCGGCATTGACACCGCGGCGGCGAAGCAGACGGGCGTGGCGCAGGCCGAAGACGCCGAAGGCGAGGAAGAGGACGCCGATCGTCAGGGGGATGAGAGAGAAGAGCCATTCGCGTCCCATGGTCTATGCGACGCCGACCCTGACAGTGTTGGTTGCGTCCGGAGCGACAGCCCTCGACGAGACGTCTGACGACGGCTATTCGGTAGTGGAGCCGGGTCAGCGAAGGTGAACAATCCAAAAGGCCAACCGTTTGCCCTAATTGCGTCCTTTTGGGCGCCAGTTCGTGGAGTCGTCCTCGCCCTGACCCGGATTCACTACGGAATAGGTGAAGTACCGGCCGTCAGTCCCTCCCACCGGTCCCGATAAGCCCCGGTCGGCCTCCGGTCGCCGTCAGCGGCAAGCATCCGCGACTCGTGGGCGGCCTATGCCCAGCCCAAGACGGCCTGGAGACGCTGAGACGTGAGGAGCGCGTAGCGATTGGACGCGCTACCCCCGACCCGGCCGGCCTCTCCCATGCGCCCCGTCTGCCGGTCGTGCCCCACCCCGACCAAGCCGTCCATCTCCGACCGCCCCGCCCCTGAAAGCAAGGACCGGCCCGTTCCTTTGGGGGTTTCCCGGCAGTCTTCGTATGTCCGGGGCGGGACGGGCGGTCAAGGGTGGAGCGCAGCGACATCGCGAAGCGACGCGACGACGAAGGAGGAGCGCCCTTGAGGGGCCGGCCCGACACGGAGAGACGATGGGACTGACGGGAAACCCCCATACGCCTCCCTGACCACCGCCCGACCGAAGCCCCGCCCCCCGAAGCCCCCGCCCCCACCCCACCCCCCGTGTCCCCCGTCACGGCGGCCCCCGCGCCCGGGCCCGTACCCTGTCCCCGTGGCAGAACCAGTCCGTGTCCCGACCGCGAAAGTCGCCCTCTCCACCGCCTCGGTCTATCCGGAGTCGACGGCGACCGCCTTCGAGATCGCCGCGCGCCTCGGGTACGACGGCGTCGAGGTCATGGTCTGGACGGACCCGGTCAGTCAGGACATCGACGCCCTGCGCCGGCTGTCGGACCACCACGGGGTGCCGATCCTGGCCGTGCACGCGCCGTGTCTGCTGATCACCCAGCGGGTCTGGTCCACCGACCCGTGGACCAAGCTGCAGCGCGCACAGGCGGCGGCGGAGCGGCTCGGGGCGAGCACCGTCGTCGTGCACCCGCCGTTCCGCTGGCAGCGCCAGTACGCACGGGACTTCGTCACCGGCATCTGGCGGATGGCCGACGAGACCGACGTCCGGTTCGCCGTGGAGAACATGTACCCGTGGCGCTACCGCGACCGCGAGATGCTCGCGTACGCCCCCGAGTGGGACGTGACGAAGGACGACTACCGGCACTTCACCGTCGACCTGTCGCACACCGCGACGGCCCGTACCGATGCCACCGCGATGATCGACCGGATGGGCGACCGGCTCGCGCACATCCACCTCGCCGACGGGAACGGCTCGGCCAAGGACGAGCACCTGGTCCCCGGACGCGGTACGCAGCCCTGCGCCGAGCTGCTGGAACGCCTCGCGCGGACCTCGTTCGACGGACACGTGGTGATCGAGGTGAACACCCGCCGGGCGATGTCCTCCGCCGAGCGCGAGGCCGATCTCGCCGAGGCGCTGGCCTTCACCCGCCTGCACCTCGCCACCGCCGAGCGAGACGGGGCCCGCCGGCCATGACCGACGCACCGGGCGCTGCAGGCACCCCCGAAACCCCCGAAACCCCCGACACCCCCGACGCACCGAAGCCCCGCCGCCGCGGCCCCGGCCGCCCCCGGCAGGACGAGGCCGACGACGGCCCCGGCACCCAGGAGCGCATCCGGCGCGCCGCCCGCGAGGTGTTCGCGGAGCGCGGGTACGACAAGACCTCCGTCCGGGGCATCGCGAGGGTCGCCGGCGTCGACCCGGCGCTGGTGCACCACTACTTCGGCACCAAGGACGACCTGTTCGCCGCCGCCATCGAGGTCAGCATCGAGCCCGCCCTGGTGGTCCCCGCGATCGTCGGCGAGGGGCCGGAGGGCATCGGCGAGCGGCTGGCCCGCTATTTCCTGGGCGTCTGGGAGAACCCGGTCACCCGGGTCCCGCTGCTCGCCGTGATCCGTTCGGCGCTCACGCACGAGGCCGCCGCGAAGGTGCTGCGCCAGCTGGTGCTGCGGCGGCTGCTGGAGCGCGTCGCCGCCGACCTCGACGTCCCCGACCCGACCTTCCGTGCCGAGCTTGCCGCCTCCCACATGGTCGGCATCGCGATCCTGCGCTACGTGGTCCAGGTGGAGCCCCTGGCGTCGGCCGACCCGGAGAAGATCGTGGCCCTCGTGGCGCCCACGCTGCAGCGGTACCTGACCGAGGAATGAGCCTGCCGTCCCGGCATCCGGACGTGCTGTCCGGATCGCGGGCGGTGGGCGTAGCCTCGTATCTGAGCCATATCCGCAGTCGCGGCTGACCGTACAGCCGCACTCATGGGGAGTGAAACCGCATGCCCGAGCTGAGGTCCCGCACCGTCACCCACGGCCGCAACATGGCAGGCGCACGTGCGCTTATGCGCGCCTCGGGCGTAGCGAGCGCGGACATCGGCAAGCCGATCGTCGCGGTCGCCAACTCCTTCACCGAGTTCGTCCCCGGCCACACCCACCTGGCCCCGGTCGGCCGCATCGTCTCGGACGCCATCCGTGCCGCCGGTGCGATCCCCCGCGAGTTCAACACCATTGCGGTCGACGACGGCATCGCCATGGGTCACGGCGGCATGCTGTACTCCCTCCCCTCCCGCGACCTGATCGCGGACTCGGTCGAGTACATGGTCGAGGCGCACTGCGCCGACGCGCTGATCTGCATCTCCAACTGCGACAAGATCACCCCGGGCATGCTGATGGCCGCCATGCGCCTCAACATCCCGGTCGTCTTCGTCTCGGGCGGCCCGATGGAGGCCGGCCAGGCGACCCTCGTCGACGGCACGGTCCGCAAGCTGGACCTGATCGACGCCATGGTCGACGCCTCCAACGAGAACGTCTCCGACGAGGACGTGCTGCGCATCGAGGAGAACGCCTGTCCCACCTGCGGCTCCTGCAGCGGCATGTTCACCGCCAACTCGATGAACTGCCTCGCCGAGGCCATCGGCCTGGCCCTCCCGGGCAACGGTTCGGTCCTCGCCACGCACACCGCCCGCCGCGCCCTGTACGAGGACGCCGGCCGCACGGTCGTGGAGATCACCAAGCGCTACTACGAGGACGGCGACGAGTCCGTCCTGCCGCGCAACATCGCCACCCGCGAGGCCTTCGAGAACGCCATGGCCCTCGACATCGCGATGGGCGGCTCCACGAACACGATCCTGCACCTGCTGGCCGCGGCGCAGGAAGCGGGTCTGGACTACGACCTCACCGACATCGACGCCGTCTCGCGCCGGGTCCCGTGCCTGGCCAAGGTCGCGCCGAACGTGGCGCCCGGCGGCACGTACTACATGGAGGACATCCACCGCGCCGGCGGCATCCCCGCCATCCTGGGCGAGCTGCACCGCGGCGGTCTCCTCAACAAGGACATCACCACCGTCCACTCGGACGGCCTGGAGGACTGGCTGGCGAAGTGGGACGCCCGCTCCGGCACGGCCACCGACACGGCCATGGAGCTGTGGCACGCGGGCCCCGGCTGCGAGCGCTCCGCCACCGCCTTCTCGCAGTCCAAGCGCTGGGAGTCCCTCGACCTGGACGCCGAGGGCGGCTGCATCCGCTCGGTGCAGCACGCGTACTCCAAGGACGGCGGACTGGCCGTACTGCGCGGCAACATCGCCGAGGACGGCTGCGTCGTGAAGACCGCCGGTGTCGACGAGTCGATCTGGACCTTCGAGGGTCCGGCGGTCGTCTGCGAGTCGCAGGACGAGGCCGTCGACAAGATCCTCCGCAAGGAGATCAAGGCGGGCGACGTCGTCGTCATCCGCTACGAGGGCCCGCGCGGCGGCCCCGGCATGCAGGAGATGCTCTACCCGACCTCCTTCCTCAAGGGCCGCGGCCTCGGCAAGGTCTGCGCGCTGGTGACGGACGGCCGCTTCTCCGGCGGCACCTCGGGCCTGTCCATCGGCCACGCCTCCCCGGAGGCGGCCTCGGGCGGCACCATCGCGGTCGTCGAGGACGGCGACCGGATCCGCATCGACATCCCGAACCGGTCCATCGAGGTCCTCGTCGACGAAGCCACCCTGGCGGCCCGCCACGCGGCCCTCGGCGGCGTCTACGCCCCGAAGAACCGCGAGCGCAAGGTCTCCGCGGCCCTGCGCGCCTACGCCGCGATGGCCACCAGCGCCGACAAGGGCGCGGTCCGCGACGTCTCCCTCCTGGGCTGACCCCCACCGCGACGCGACACCTGCGCCCCCGCACCCCCCGGTGCGGGGGCGCCCGCGTTTCACCAGGTGGCGGGGGCGCCCGCGGTCACCGCGAACACCGTCCCGTCGGGCGCGCCGGCGAACAGCCGCCCGTCGCCGACCACCGGCGCGGGCAGGGCCGGGGTGTAGCCCTGCTCGCCGCCCAGCCGGGGCCTGGTCTGTCCCAGCAGCCGGCCGCCGCCGTCGACCGCAAGCGTCCGCCCGTCGGAGGCCGTCAGGTGGATCCGCCCGTCGTGGAGCACCGGCCGCGATCCCACGGCCACGCCCGTCTCCAGCCGCCAGTCCTCCCGCTCCGGCCCGACGGCGGCCAGGGCGCCCGACGTCCCGAAGGCGTACACCCGCCCGTCCGGGCCGACCTCGGCCTGCGCGTCGAGCAGCGGCGCGGCCAGCGCGGTCCTGCGTACGGCACGGCTCGCGAGGTCCACCCGTACGACGGCCTTGGTCACCGCGCCCGACGCGGACCGCGAGTCGCCCTCCAGCAGGTACAGCCCGCCGGCCGCCACGCCCACCGGTTCGAGCAGCGCCTGGCCGCGGACCTGCCAGCGCACCGTGCCGTTCGCCGGGTCGACCGCGCCGACCTGGGTCGACTTCCCGTCCGCCGCCTGTGTGGACACGTACAGGGCGGGGCCGCCCGACTGGTCCGGGCCGGCGAACCAGACGGAGCCGGGTCCGCCGATCCGGTGCGTCCAGCGGGTCCCGCCGGTGGCCGCGTCCAGCAGGGTGACGTTCCCGTCCGGGCCCGTGACCAGCAGCTGCGCTCCCACGGGCACCACCTGTGCGCCCTGCTGCAGGCTCCGCTTCCAGCGCTGGGCGCCGGCCGCCGGATCCAGGGCCTGGAGCGTCTTTCCTCCGTCGTCCACGGCGAGGACCAGACCGGCGGCGTGCAGCGGGACCGGATTCGGGGTCATCCGCGATGCGGGTGCCGCCCCGCGTACGGACCAGAGCACCGAGCCGTTGGCGGGGTCGAGGCGGGCGGCCGCCAGTCCGCCCCCCGAGCAGTACAGGGCCCCGGAGGACCAGGAGCAGGCGGGAAACGGACTGCCCTGGCCGCGTTCACCCACCGGCACCGCCCACGGCGTTCCTGCCTTCGCCCCGGTGCCCGGCTGCGTGGCCACGACGTGCACGGCGGACGGGTCCGACGGCTCCGACGGGTCGGCATCCGATCCGAAGCCGACGTACGCGCCGAACGCCCCGCCCGTCAGCAGCAGCACGCTCCCGACCGTCATGAACAGCCGTGCCCGCCGCCGCGGTGGGGCCGGGGCGGGCGCGGGCGGCGCGATGATCCGGTCCCGCCGGTGGGTGCTCTCCTCCACCCGCTGCGGGCGGCGGGGGCGCGGGATGAAGGCCCGGGTGTCCTCCGACGTCGGATAGGCCAGCGCCCGCAGCTCACTGATCAGCGCGTCGGGGGTGGGGCGTTCGGCGGGGTCCTTGGCGAGGCAGTGCTCGACGACGGGCATCAGGGCCGTCGGCAGCCCGGTCAGGTCGGGATCGTGGTGGACGACCTGGTACGCGACCAGGTAGGGGCTGTCGGAGTCGAAGGGCCCGCGCCCGGTCGCCGCGTGCACGAGCACGGCGCCCATCGCGAACACGTCCGCCGCGGGCCCCACCTCCCTCGGCCGCTGGAACTGCTCGGGCGCCATGAACGGCGGAGTCCCGATCAGCTTCCCCGTCTCGGTCCGCAGATCGCTGTCCGTCGGCCGGGAGATCCCGAAGTCGATGACCCGCACCCCGTCGGGCGCCATCAGGACGTTGCTCGGTTTCAGGTCCCGGTGCACCACGCCCGCCCGGTGGATGTCCCGCAGCGCCTCGGCCAGTCCGGCGCCGAGCCGGGCCAGCTCGACGGGTTCCAGCACCTGCTCGCGCACCCGCTCGGAGAGCGTGGGCGCGTCGATGAACAGCGTGGCCATCCACGGCCGTTCGGCATCGGGGTCGGCGTCCACGACGGGGGCGGTGAACGCCCCGCTCACCTTGCGCGCCGCGGCGACCTCCTGCCGGAACCGGGCCCGGAACTCCGGATCCACGGCGTGCTCGGGATGCACGATCTTGACGGCGAGTTTCAGACCCGACGCGGAGGTGGCGAGGTGGACGACCCCCATGCCGCCGGAACCCAGGACGGATTCCAGCCGGTACTGCCCGGCGTACTCCGGGAACCCCGGCCGATCCCTGCGCAGCGAATGCACCGCTGACCACCCCCGTCGGAGCCTAGTCGATGGCCCCTGCCGATCCCCAAGGTCCTGCTACCCTGCGCGAGTTGCGAAGCGCAACGCTCAGGGGGGAGTTTTTGAATGTCCGAAAAGAGTGAGTCCGGCCAGGTCCAGAGCCTTGCCGCCGAGTCCGGTTTCCTGACGTTCCCGGTCGCGCCCGGCTACCGGGTGAACGTCCGCAGCGGTCCGGGCACCAGCTACTCCATCGTCAAGGTCCTGCCGTACGACTCGTACGTCGCGATCCGCTGCCAGGGCCCCGGCACGACGGTGTCCGGCCCGTACGGCACGACCGACATCTGGGACTGCATCGGCAACGGACAGTTCGTCTCCGACGCCTACGTCAGGACGGGCACCGACGGCTACGTGGCCACCCGCTGCTGAGCCCCGTGGGGGGAAGGGAGCAGCGACGGGGACGACGCGCGGCGGACCCGTCTGGCACGTGAGACGCACCCGGCCCGACCGGCCCGGCGGGGGATAATCGCTGACGTGAGCGACGACCAGCGAGACCAGACCCCCGCCGAGCCGGCCGCGCAGGCGGACCGGGCCGCGCTGCCCGTGGGCCCGCAGCCCGAGCCGATCCGGTTCTTCGGCACCACGTGGGTGAACCACGACGGCGGCTACGCCCTGCGCCGCGTCGGCCTCGCCATCGGCTCGCTGGCCACCGCCATCTCCGCCGCCGTGCTGCTCCGCCTCTCCTACGAGGGCCTGGAGATCGGCAACGTCGGCCCCTTCCTCAGCATCTCGGTCGTCGTCCTCTTCGCGATCGCCAGCTCCATCGCCTTCACCAAGACCTGGGCCTCCTTCAGCCGCCGTCCCGCCCCGTCCTCCGACGAGGCCGCCCTCAAGGGCCTCAAGACGATCGGTTTCATCGGCTCGCTCATCGCGTACTTCCTGCGCTGCCTCGGTGAGGCCCCGGGCGAGAAGCTCCACCGCGCCGAGTACGAGCGCGCGCAGACCGAATTCGCCCGCCGGCGCAGCACCCGTACGGGCAACCCGGCCGCCCGCCGCCCCAAGCGCAAGAAGTAGCCGCGAGCAGTAGCGCCGCGCCGCGGCAGCAGCCGCACAGAGGCAGCCCGTATCCATCCCGGTCATTGACGCCCGGGCACCGCCAGGAGCATTATTCATCACATGATGAATAAGCAGGCCGAGGAAGACCCGGCCGCCGTCCACGCCCATGACCTGACCGTCCGCCGCGGCACCGGCCGCGCACCGCGCACCGTCCTCGACTCCATCGCCTTCGACGTGCCCCGCGGCCGCATCACCGGCCTCCTCGGCCCCTCCGGCTGCGGAAAGTCCACCCTCATGCGCGCCATCGTCGGCACCCAGGCCCACGTCACCGGAACCCTCGACGTCCTCGGCCACCCCGCCGGCCACCCCCGGCTCCGCTCCCGCATCGGCTACGTCACCCAGGCGCCCAGCGTCTACGACGACCTCACCGTCCGGCAGAACCTCGACTACTTCGCCGCCGTCCTCGACCCCGGACGGGCCGCCGCCGACCGCCGCGCCGCCGCCGTCGCCCGCGCCATCACCGACGTCGACCTCACCACCCGAGCCGGCGCCCTCGCCGGAAACCTCTCCGGCGGCCAGCGCAGCCGCGTCTCCCTCGCCGTCGCCCTGCTCGGCACCCCCGAGCTCCTGGTCCTCGACGAACCCACCGTCGGCCTCGACCCCGTCCTGCGCCGCGACCTGTGGAACCTCTTCCACGACATCACCGCCACCCGCGGCGCGACGATCCTCGTCTCCTCCCACGTCATGGACGAGGCCGAGCGCTGCCACGACCTGCTCCTCATGCGCGAGGGCCGCATCCTCGCCCAGGACACCCCCGACGCCCTGCGCACCCGTACCCACGCCACCACCGTCGAGGAAGGCTTCCTGCGCCTCGTCGACGAAGCCAACGCCAACGCCAGTGCCCTCAGGGAGCAGAGCCGATGAACGCCGCCCGCACCGCCGCCACCGCAGCCCGCGTCCTGCGCCAGCTCCGCCACGACCCGCGCTCCATCGCGCTGATGCTCCTGGTCCCCGTACTGATGCTCACCCTGCTGCGCTTCGTCTTCGACGGCAGCCCCAGGACCTTCGACGGCATCGGCGCCTCGCTCCTCGGGATCTTCCCCCTCATCACCATGTTCCTGGTGACCTCCATCGCCACCCTGCGCGAACGCACCTCCGGAACCCTGGAACGGCTCCTCGCCATGCCGCTCGGCAAGGGCGACCTCATCGCCGGCTACGCCCTCGCCTTCGGCGCCGTCGCCGTCCTGCAGTCCGTCCTCGCCACCGGCCTCGCCCTGTGGGTCCTCGGCCTCGACGTCGTCGGATCCCCCTGGCTGCTGCTCCTCGTGGCCCTCCTCGACGCCCTCCTCGGCACGGCACTCGGCCTGTTCGTCTCCGCCTTCGCGGCCTCCGAGTTCCAGGCCGTCCAGTTCATGCCGGCGGTGATCTTCCCCCAGCTGCTCCTCTGCGGCCTCTTCGCCGCCCGCAACACCATGCACCCGGTCCTCGAAGGCATCTCCGACGTCCTGCCCATGTCCTACGCCGTCGACGGCATGACCCAGGTCCTCACCCACACCGACATGACCGCCGACTTCGTCCGCGACGCCGTGATCGTCGCCGCCTGCGCCCTGCTCGTACTCGCCCTCGGCGCGGTCACCCTCCGCCGCCGGACGCCTTGACTCCTACGGGCCTGACCGCACTACGGACAGACCCACCCCCGTCACCGCCCGGGTGCAAGGATGAGGACGTAGACGTAGCTCACGTGCAACAACTGTTCGGCGAGGTGAATCGGGCATGACCCAGACAGTCGCAGTCCTCGGTACCGGCAAGATCGGCGAGGCCCTGCTCAGCGGAATGATCCGCGGCGGCTGGCCCGCCTCGAAACTCCTCGTCACCGCCCGCCGCACCGAACGCGCCGAGGAGCTCCGCACCCGCTACGGGGTCGAGGCCGTCTCCAACGCCGAGGCCGCCAAGCGCGCCGACACCCTCATCCTCACCGTCAAGCCCCAGGACATGGCGAAGCTCCTCGACGAGCTCGCCCCGCACGTCCCCGCCGACCGCCTCGTCATCAGCGGCGCCGCCGGTGTCCCCACCGCCTTCTTCGAGGAACGGCTCAGCCCCGGCACCCCCGTCGTCCGCGTCATGACGAACACCCCCGCCCTCGTCGACGAGGCCATGTCCGTCATCTCCGCCGGCAGCCACGCCACCGCCGAGCACCTCGCCCACACCGAGGAGATCTTCGGCGGCGTCGGCAAGACCCTGCGCGTCCCCGAGTCCCAGCAGGACGCGGCCACCGCCCTCTCCGGCTCCGGCCCCGCCTACTTCTACTTCCTCGTCGAGGCCATGACCGACGCCGGCATCCTCCTCGGCCTGCCCCGCGCCCAGGCCCACGACCTGATCGTCCAGGCCGCCATCGGCGCCGCGGTGATGCTCCGCGACAGCGGCGAACACCCGGTCAAGCTCCGCGAGGCCGTCACCTCCCCGGCCGGCACGACGATCAACGCCATCGTCGAGCTGGAGAAGCACGGTGTGCGCGCCGCCCTCATCGCAGCCCTCGAAGCGGCCCGCGACCGCAGCCGCGAGCTCGCCTCCGGCAACAGCTGAAAAACCCGTACCGGTGGGGGTCCCGCAGCACGCGGGACCCCCACCCGTCACGGCTCCAGCAACCCGATGGCCCGGTACGCCCGGTCCACCACGGGCCGCGCCAGCTCCCGGGCCCGCCCGGCGCCCTCCCGCAGCACCTTCTCCACCTCGGCCGGATCGCCCGCCAGCTCCGCATGCCGCTCCTGCACCGGCCGCAACAGCTCGACCACCGCGTCGGCGACATCCCGCTTCAGCGCCCCGTAGCCGCTGTACCCGTCGGCGAGCACGGCCGGATCGCCCCCGGTGCACGCCGCCAGGATGTCCAGCAGATTGGCGACACCCGGCCGCCCCTCCCGGTCGTGGACCACCGCGCCGTCCCCGCTGTCGGTGACCGCCCGCATCACCTTCTTGCGCACGACCCCGGGCTCGTCGAGCAGATAGACGATGCCCGCCCCGCTCTCGTGGGACTTCCCCATCTTCGACGTCGGGTCCTGCAGGTCCATGACCCGCGCGGCCACCGCCGGATGCGTGGCCCTCGGCACGGTGAAGGTGTGCCCGTACCGCTGGTTGAACCGCACGGCCAGATCGCGGGTCAGCTCGACGTGCTGCCGCTGGTCCTCCCCCACCGGCACCTCCTGCGTGCCGTACGCCAGGATGTCGGCGGCCATCAGCACGGGATAGGTGAGCAGCGACAGCCGTACGCCCTCCCCGGAGCCCTGCGCCTTCGCCGCCTTCTCCTTGTACTGGATCATCCGCCGCAGTTCCCCGTCGGTGGCGGTGCACTCCAGCAGGTACGCCAGCCGCGTGTGCTCGTCGACATGGCTCTGTACGAAGAGGGTGCAGCGCTGTGGATCCAGCCCGGCGGCCAGCAACAGTGTGGCGGCCTGCCGGCTCAGCCTTCGTACGCGCGCCGGCTCGTGCTCGACGGTCAGCGCGTGCAGGTCGACGACGCAGAACAGCGCGGACTCCGGCTCCTGGTCGGCGGCGACCCACTGCCGCACGGCCCCCAGGTAGTTCCCCAGCGTCAGGTGTCCGGTGGGCTTGATCCCGCTGAAGATCCTCGTCATGTCCTGCTCTCCCTGTGTGTGAGTGGTGTGGGGTCACCGCGCCGGGCGACCGAGCCACTCCCGGGAGGGGAGAAACAAAAACGGCCGCCGTAGCGGCGGCCGTGAGCGCATGCGTGCTCGCGTGGAAGGTCGGCCGCCGTCAGGCGGCCCACCAGCGAAGGCTGAGCGTGAGCGCATGCGTAGTCATGGGCCCAGAGTAGACGGAGGGGGACGAGGACGGGGTGAGTTTCGCGAACCCCGCGCGGCAGGTCAGCCGGGGGTTGACACAGGTGTGCCGGGTCCGTAAGGTTCTTCGAGTTGTCCGAAGTGAGCGCCGACCCCGGTCGGTCCCCGGACAGCCATCCCGCACAACACATTCGAACGAACGACGCACTCCGTCGTCTCGTTTTCATGCGTATTTGCGAATGAGGAATCCGCGTTCCAGGACGCAGTCGCCGATTAGGTTCGGAGGCAAGGAATCCGCTACTGTCTCACTCGTCGAAAGGGCCCAACAGCCCGGACGACAAACCCCGCTGACTGGGGGTCAGGCCCGAAAGGATCTGATAGAGTCGGAACCGCCGGAAAGGGAAAACGCGAAAGCGAAAACCTGGAAAGCGCCGAGGAAGTCGGACACGAAAGAGTCTGATAGAGTCGGAAACGAAGAACAGAACGAAAGCCCGGAGGAAAGCCCCAGCCGATGTTGCTGAGGGTGAGTACAAAGGAAGCGTCCGTTCCTTGAGAACTCAACAGCGTGC
>NZ_JBSGXU010000225.1:0-12364 GCF_053610205.1 Streptomyces sp. NPDC054932
TCCCGGAAGGGAAGCGCGGCCGCCGCCGTACGGACGCGGGAGACCCGATCGGAGATCAGGCACCCATCGCGTGCAGGCCGCCGTCCACGTGGACGATCTCGCCGGTGGTCTTCGGGAACCAGTCCGACAGCAGGGCGACGACGCCCTTGCCCGTCGGCTCCGGGTCGCTCATGTCCCACTCCAGCATCGAGCGGGAGTTCCAGACGTCGGCCAGCTCCGAGAAGCCCGGGATGGACTTCGCGGCCATCGAGCCGATGGGACCGGCCGAGACCAGGTTGCAGCGGATGTTCTCCTTGCCCAGGTCACGGGCGAGGTAGCGGCTGGTGGCCTCCAGGGCCGCCTTGGCCGGGCCCATCCAGTCGTACTGCGGCCAGGCGAACTGCGCGTCGAAGGTGAGGCCGACGACGGCCGCGCCCTCCGCCGGGAACAGCGGCTTGCAGGCCATGGTCAGCGACTTCAGCGAGAACGCCGAGACGTGCATGGCCGTGGCCACCGACTCGAACGGCGTGTTCAGGAAGTTGCCGCCGAGGGCGTCCTGCGGCGCGAAGCCGATCGAGTGGACGACGCCGTCGAGGCCGCCGAGCTCGTCGCGGACGAGGCCCTCCAGGCGGGCCAGGTGCTCGTCGTTGGTGACGTCGAGCTCGATCACCTTGACCGGCTTGGGCAGCTTCTTGGCGATGCGCTCGGTCAGCGAGGGGCGCGGCCACGCGGTGAGGATGACCTCGGCGCCCTGCTCCTGGGCCAGCCTGGCGGTGTGGAAGGCGATGGACGACTCCATCAGCACACCCGTGATGAGGATGCGCTTGCCGTCGAGAATTCCGCTCATGGTGATCAGTGACCCATGCCCAATCCGCCGTCAACGGGAATGACGGCTCCTGTGATGTACGCGGCGTCGTCGGACGCCAGGAAGCTCACGGCTGCCGCGATCTCCTCGGGCTGCGCGTAACGGCCGAGCGGCACCTGGCCCACGATGCCGGCGCGCTGCTCGTCGGTGAGCACCTTCGTCATGTCGGTGTCCACGAAGCCGGGGGCGACGACGTTGAAGGTGATGTTGCGCGAACCCAGCTCGCGGGCGAGGGAACGGGCGAAGCCGACCAGCGCGGCCTTGGAGGCGGCGTAGTTGGCCTGGCCCGCCGAGCCCATGAGCCCGACGACCGAGGAGATCAGGACGACGCGGCCCTTCTTGGCACGGAGCATGCCACGGTTCGCCCGCTTGACCACCCGGAACGTGCCGGTGAGGTTCGTGTCGAGGACCGAGGTGAAGTCCTCCTCGGACATGCGCATCAGCAGCGTGTCCTTGGTGATGCCGGCGTTGGCCACCAGCACCTCGACCGCGCCGTGCGTGTCCTCGATCTCCTTGTAGGCCTGCTCCACCTGCTCGGAGTCGGTGATGTCGCACCGCACCGCCAGGACACCGAGCGAGGTGAGCGCCTCCGGCGGCTCACCCGACCGGTACGTGATCGCGACCTTGTCGCCGGCCTCCGCGAAGGCTCGGGCGATGGCGAGGCCGATGCCCCGGTTTCCTCCGGTGACGAGAACCGAGCGGCTCAACGGATCACCCTTTCGCTAGCGGTCTGAATACCAAAAACCTATAGGTCGCAGCGCTCGTACGGAGAATCGACCCCCGACAGGGCCTTGCGACGGGCTCTGTCGAGTCCCTACAGAAAGATGTAGGCACAAGGGCTCCGATCGCGACATGATCGGGGCGACCGGCTCCGACCACGGGAGGACTTCCGTGCCCCATTCCATCGACGCGGCCTTCACCGCGCTGCCCTTGCGGGCGCTCGCCGACGCGGCGCTCGCCCGGGCCCGCGCGCTGGGCGCCGAGCATGCCGACTTCCGGCTGGAGCGGATCCGCAGCGCCTCCTGGCGCCTGCGGGACGCCAAGCCCTCCGGCGGGTCGGACACCACCGACCTCGGGTACGCGGTCCGGGTGGTGCACGGAGGCAGTTGGGGATTCGCCTCCGGTGTGGACCTGACCATGGACGCCGCCGCCAAGGTGGCCTCGCAGGCCGTGGCCATGGCGAAGCTGTCCGCCCAGGTGATCAAGGCCGCCGGTTCGGACGAGCGGGTGGAGCTGGCCGACGAGCCGGTGCACGCGGACCGGACGTGGATCTCCGCCTACGACGTGAACCCCTTCGAGGTGCCGGACGCGGAGAAGGCGGCGCTGCTCGCCGACTGGAGCACGCGCCTGCTGGCCGCCGACGGGGTCGCCCACGTGGACGCCTCGCTGCTCGCCGTGCACGAGAACAAGTTCTACGCCGACACCGCGGGCACCTCCACCACGCAGCAGCGGGTCCGGATCCACCCGCAGCTCACCGCGGTCGCCGTGAACGGCACCACCGGCGAGTTCGACTCCATGCGCACCATCGCCCCGCCCGCGGGCCGCGGCTGGGAGTACCTGACCGGCACCGGCTGGGACTGGAACTCCGAGCTGGAGCAGATCCCCGGGCTGCTCGCCGAGAAGATGCGGGCGCCGAGCGTCGAGGCCGGGCGCCACGACCTGGTGGTGGACCCGTCCAACCTGTGGCTCACCATCCACGAGTCCATCGGCCACGCCACCGAGCTGGACCGGGCGCTGGGCTACGAGGCGGCGTACGCGGGGACCTCCTTCGCCACCTTCGACCAGCTGGGCAAGCTCAAGTACGGCTCCCCGATCATGAACGTGACGGGTGACCGCACCGCCGAGCACGGGCTGGCCACCGTCGGTTTCGACGACGAGGGCGTCCAGGCGCAGAGCTGGGACCTGGTCAAGGACGGCACCCTGGTCGGCTACCAGCTGGACCGGCGGATCGCGAAGCTGACCGGCCTCGGGCGCTCCAACGGCTGCGCCTTCGCCGACTCCCCCGGGCACACGCCCGTCCAGCGGATGGCGAACGTGTCCCTCCAGCCGGATCCGGGCGGGCTGTCGACCGAGGACCTGATCGGCGGGGTGGAGCGCGGGATCTACGTGGTCGGCGACCGTTCCTGGTCGATCGACATGCAGCGCTACAACTTCCAGTTCACCGGGCAGCGGTTCTTCCGGATCGAGAACGGCAAGCTGGCCGGCCAGCTGCGCGACGTCGCGTACCAGGCCACGACCACCGATTTCTGGGGCTCGATGGAGAAGGTCGGCGGCCCGCAGACCTACGTCCTGGGCGGCGCCTTCAACTGCGGCAAGGCCCAGCCGGGTCAGGTCGCGGCGGTCTCGCACGGCTGCCCGTCCGCGCTGTTCCGCGACGTGAACATCCTGAACACCACGCAGGAGGCCGGGCGATGAGCTCGTCGATTCGCATCACCAAGCCCCACGAGATCGTCGAGCGGGCCCTGGAGCTGTCCACCGCCGACGGCTGCGTCGTCATCGCCGACGAGGAGTCGAGCGCCAATCTGCGCTGGGCGGGCAACGCCCTGACGACGAACGGCGTGACCCGCGGCCGGACCCTGACGGTCATCGCCACGGTCGACGGCAAGGAGGGCACGGCCTCGGGGGTCGTCTCGCGCTCCGCCGTGACCGCGGAGGACCTGGAGCCGCTGGTCCGGGCCGCCGAGGCGGCCGCCCGCGGGGCCGGCCCGGCCGAGGACGCCCAGCCGCTGGTCACCGGGACCCCGGCCTCGCCGGACTTCACCGACG
Source organism: Streptomyces sp. NPDC054932 (assembly GCF_053610205.1). Classification (NCBI taxonomy): domain Bacteria; kingdom Bacillati; phylum Actinomycetota; class Actinomycetes; order Kitasatosporales; family Streptomycetaceae; genus Streptomyces; species Streptomyces sp. NPDC054932. The sequence goes on from NZ_JBSGXU010000225.1 coordinate 3,611, forward strand.
CCCCGGCCGAGACCACCTCCGCGGTGTTCGCGGACTTCGCCCCGGCCCTCGGCGAGGCCTTCGCCCGGGCCCGCGAGGGCGGCCGGGAGCTGTACGGCTTCGCCAACCACGAGCTGGTCTCCACGTACGTCGGCACCTCGACGGGTCTGCGGCTGCGGCACGACCAGCCGAACGGCACCCTGGAGCTCAACGCGAAGTCCCCGGACCGGCAGCGCTCCGCCTGGGCGGGCCGCTCGACCCGGGACTTCAAGGACGTGGACCCGACCGTGCTGGACGCGGAGCTCGCCGTGCGCCTCGGCTGGGCGGAGCGGAAGATCGACCTGCCCGCGGGCCGGTACGAGACCCTGCTGCCGCCGACCGCCGTGGCGGACCTGCTGATCTACCAGATGTGGTCGGCGGCGGCCCGGGACGCGGTGGAGGGCCGTACGGTCTTCTCCAAGCCCGGCGGCGGCACCCGGCTCGGCGAGAAGCTGTCCGACCTGCCGCTCTCCCTGCGCAGCGACCCGAACGCGCCGGGCCTGGAGTCCGCGCCGTTCGTGATCGCGCACAGCTCCGGCGACGACGCCTCGGTGTTCGACAACGGCCTGCCGGTCCCCGTCACCGAGTGGATCGGGGACGGCCACCTGAACCGGCTGTCCACGACCCGGCACACCGCGGGCCTGACCGGAATGCAGCTCTCCCCCGGCTTCGGGAACCTGATCCTGGACGCGGGCGGCGAGAAGTCCCTCGACGAGATGGTCGCGGCCACCGAGCGGGGCCTGCTGCTGACCTGCCTCTGGTACATCCGCGAGGTGGACCCGGCGACGCTCCTGCTCACGGGCCTGACCCGGGACGGCGTCTACCTGGTGGAGAACGGGCAGGTGGTCGGCGAGGTCAACAACTTCCGGTTCAACGAGTCCCCCGTGGACCTGCTGTCGCGGGCCTCGGAGGCCGGCCGGACCGAGAAGACCCTGCCGCGCGAGTGGAGCGACTGGTTCACGCGCGCGGCCATGCCGGCGCTGCGTATCCCGGACTTCAACATGAGTTCGGTGAGCAAGGGCGTCTGACCACCTAGAATGTGCGGGTAGACCCCTCATCCACGTCCCTACTCACTCCATCTCTCAAGGAGAGTCACGACCGTGACTGACATCGTCGACGAACTGAAGTGGCGCGGGCTCTTCGCCCAGTCCACCGACGAAGAAGCGCTGCGCAAGGCCTTCGCGGACGGTCCGGTCACCTTCTATTGCGGCTTCGACCCGACGGCGGCCTCGCTGCACGTGGGGCACCTGGTCCAGGTGCTCACCGTGCGCCGGCTCCAGCAGGCCGGCAACCGGCCGCTGGCGCTGGTCGGCGGGGCCACCGGGCAGATCGGCGACCCGCGACCGACGGCCGAGCGGACCCTGAACGACCCGGAGACCGTCGCGAACTGGGTGACGCGGCTGCGCACCCAGATCGAACCGTTCCTGTCCTTCGAGGGCGAGAACGCGGCCCTCATGGTGAACAACCTGGACTGGACGGCGGGCATGTCCGCCATCGAGTTCCTGCGGGACATCGGCAAGCACTTCCGCGTCAACAAGATGCTGACGAAGGACTCGGTCGCCAAGCGGCTCGACTCCGACCAGGGCATCAGCTACACGGAGTTCAGCTACCAGCTGTTGCAGGGCATGGACTTCCTGGAGCTGTACCGGCGCTACGGCTGCGTGCTCCAGCAGGGCGGCTCCGACCAGTGGGGCAACCTGACGGCCGGACTCGACCTGATCCACCGGGTCGAGCCGGGTGCGGTCGTGCACGCGCTGGCGACCCCGCTGATGGTCAAGGCGGACGGCACCAAGTTCGGCAAGTCCGAGAGCGGGGCCGTGTGGCTCGACCCGGAGATGACCACGCCGTACGCGTTCTACCAGTTCTGGCTGAACGTGGACGACCGGGACATCTCCACCTACATGCGGATCCTGTCCTTCAAGTCCCGCGAGGAGCTCGAGGAGCTGGAGGCGCAGACCGCCGAGCGGCCGCAGGCGCGGGCCGCGCAGCGGGCGCTGGCGGAGGAGCTCACGACGCTCGTGCACGGCGCCGACCAGTGCGCCGCCGTGATCGCCGCGTCGAAGGCGCTGTTCGGGCAGGGTGATCTGGCCGAGCTGGACGAGGCCACGCTGGCCGCGGCCCTGTCCGAGCTCCCGCGCGCCGAGGTGGCGGAGCTCGGCCTCGTGGTGGACCTGCTCGCGGAGACCGGCCTGGTCGCGAGCAAGTCGGCGGGCCGCCGGACCGTGAAGGAGGGCGGCGCCTACGTGAACAACGCGAAGGTCGCCGCCGAGGACGCGGTCCCCGCCAAGGAGGACCTGCTGCACGGGCGCTGGCTGGTGCTGCGCCGGGGCAAGAAGAACCTGGCCGCGGTGGAGGTCACCGGCGCCTGAGGCGTCGCAGGACGCCGCGGAACACGGCGGAGGGGCCGGTTCGGACGCTTGTCCGGCCGGCCCCTTCGTCATGACCCGCGGTGCTCACGTCACCTGCCGCTTGCCCTTGATCGCTCCGTACATCATCTCGCCGAGTGCGACCACGAGGACCGCTCCGGCGAGTTGCAGCAGGTGCCGGGTCCAGTCGATGCCCCTGGTCTCACCGACGCCGATCCAGGTGGCCACGGCGTTGCCGAGGACGGCACCGGCGATGCCGAAGAGCGTCGTCAGCCAGAGGGGCTGGTGCTGCTTGCCCGGCAGGATTGCCCGGGCTATCAGCCCCAGCACGAAACCGACGATGATCGCCCACAACCAACCCATGTCGAGCCTCCTCCTGGCGCGTTGTGCGCACGTGGGCCCAGTCTCGACCCGTCCGGCGTATACCGCATTTCAGACAGACCCGTCAGGGGGTCCCCCCTCTCCCGCCGCCGCGGGGGCGGCGTACCGTGGGAGGGTCCGGGCCGGGAGCGCCCGGTGGGCGATCGGGCGGTGGAGCGTGGAACGGACGAAGCGGCAGAAGCGGAGCGGGGCCGAGGTCTTCCGGATCACCGGCGCGCGGATGGGTCTCGACGAGGACGTCCGGGGCCGCCAGCGGCGATACGTGATCTCGATGGGCATCAGGACCCTGTCGGTCATCGCGACCGTGCTGTTGTGGAACGTGCAGCGCCCGGTGGCGATCGTGACGCTCGTCGCCGGAGCCCTGCTCCCCTACGTGGCGGTGGTCATCGCCAACGCGGGGCGCGAGTCGACACCCTCGCTGCCGTCGCACTTCCTCCCGGCTCCGGTGCGGCCGGCACTCGACGCGGGAAACCTCAAGAAAAGCTCAGATCAATCATGAAGTTCCGGTGCACTCCACCGGGTCCTGCGTGACATACTGCTCACGCGCTCCGCATCCCCCGTCGGAGCGACGGACCGACGCCGGGCAGCTCCCCCCGTGGCTGCCCGGCGTCGCCATTCCGTTCTAATGTGGGGCCGTGACTTCCTCCAGCGCACCCGGCCCCGACGAGACTCCCACCTGCTCCGCCAAGGGCTGCCGCGACGCGGCCGTATGGGTCCTGGCGTGGAACAACCCGACGCTGCACACGCCGGAGCGGCGCAAGACCTGGCTGGCGTGCGAGGAGCACCGCGAACACCTCTCCCAGTTCCTGGGGGTCCGCGGTTTCCTCAAGGACGTCGTGAAGCTGGACGAGTGGGTGCAGCCGGAGGGCTCGGAGCGCCTGCGCTGACCCCGGTCCTGGACCGGCGCGGGTCAGCCGCCGATCGCGGACATCGGGCGGTCGGGCTGCAGGAAGGACGGGTCGTCGAGACCGGACCCGGCCTTCTTGCCCCACATCGCCACCTTCCACAGCCGGGCGATCTCCTCGTCCGGGGCGCCCGAGCGCAGGGCGGAGCGCAGGTCCGACTCCTCGGTGGCGAACAGGCACGTACGGACCTGGCCGTCGGCCGTGAGCCGGGTACGGTCGCAGGCCCCGCAGAACGGACGGGTGACGGAGGCGATGACGCCGACGGTGGCCGGGCCGTCGTCGACCACCCAGCGCTCGGCCGGGGCGGAGCCGCGCTCGTCGGCACCCTCCTCGGTGAGCGTGAAGCGGGTGCGCAGGGACTGCAGGATGTCCCCGGCGGTGATCATGCCGTCGCGCTTCCAGCCGTGCTGGGCGTCGAGCGGCATCTGCTCGATGAAGCGGAGCTCGTACTCGTTCTCCACGGCCCAGGCCAGCAGGTCGGGGGCCTCGTCGTCGTTGAGGCCGGGCATGAGCACGGCATTGACCTTGACGGGGGTGAGGCCGGCCTCGCGGGCCGCGGCCATGCCCTCGATGACGTCCTTGTGCCGGTCGCGGCGGGTGAGGGTTTTGAAGACCTCGGGCCGCAGGGTGTCCAGGGAGACGTTCACCCGGTCCAGGCCGGCGGCCTTCAGGGCCGTCGCGGTGCGCTTGAGACCGATGCCGTTGGTGGTCAGCGACATCTTGGGGCGGGGTTCGAGGGCCGCGCACTGCTCGACGATCCCGACCAGGCCGGGGCGCAGCAGCGGCTCGCCGCCGGTGAAGCGGACCTCGGTGATCCCGAGCCGCGTGACGGCGATGCGGATCAGCCGGACGATCTCTTCGTCGCTGAGCAGGTCCGACTTGCCGAGCCACTGCAGTCCTTCTTCGGGCATGCAGTAGGTGCAGCGCAGGTTGCACCGGTCGGTGAGCGAGACGCGCAGGTCAGTGGCCACGCGGCCGTAGGTGTCGAGAAGCACTGTGAGCCCCCTCCCCTGTCCGGAAGTAGCGGTACGCGCGACATTGGATCTACTTCACGCGTTCTATTTCGAGACTACGTGACGCATGTGTCGGGGAGAGCTGCCCGAATGAACGAGACGTAACGTGGCCGTGTCGTAGATCCCTACGACACGGCCACGCTGGGTGTTCGGGCGATGTCAGTGCGCCCCTGTTCCGGTGAGGGAGCGGACCTCCAGCTCGGCGAACTTCTGGGGATCGGCCTTCTCCTTGGAGAGGACGGTTCCCAGCCAGCCCAGCAGGAAGCCGAGGGGGATCGAGATGATCCCCGGGTTCTCCAGCGGGAACCAGAAGAAGTCCGCGTCCTTGAACATCGAGGTGGGCTTGCCGGACACCACCGGGGAGAACAGCACCAGGCCGACGGCAGAGATCAGTCCGCCGTAGATGGACCAGAGCGCGCCCTGGGTGGTGAAGCGCTTCCAGAAGAGGCTGTAGAGGATCGTCGGCAGGTTCGCGGAGGCGGCGACCGCGAAGGCGAGCGCGACCAGGCCGGCCACGTTCAGGTCGCGGGCCAGTGCGCCCAGGCCGATGGCGGCGGCCCCGATGACGACGGTGGACCAGCGGGCCGCGCGCACCTCCTCCTTCTCGGTGGCGTTGCCCTTGCGGATCACGTTCACGTACAGGTCGTGCGCGAAGGACGAGGAGGAGGCGAGGGTGAGCCCCGCGACCACGGCCAGGATGGTGGCGAAGGCGACCGCTGAGATCACGGCGAGCAGGACGGCGCCGCCGGTGGAGTCGGGGCCGCCGCCGACCGCCTGGGCGAGCAGCGGCGCTGCCGTGTTGCCCGCCTTGTTGGACTTGATGATCTCGTCCCGGTTGAGCAGGGCCGCGGCCCCGAAGCCGAGGGCGATGGTCATCAGGTAGAAGGCGCCGATGATGCCGATGGCCCAGTTCACGGACTTGCGTGCGGCCTTGGCCGTGGGAACGGTGTAGAAGCGGATCAGGATGTGCGGAAGCCCGGCGGTGCCGAGGACGAGGGCGATGCCGAGGGAGATGAAGTCCAGCTTGGACGTCGGGTCCTTGCCGTACTTGAGCCCCGGTTCGAGGAACTTCACCCCCTGCCCGCTGTTCTCGGCGGCCTTGCCCAGCAGGTCGGAGATGTTGAAGTTGAACTTGACCAGGACCAGGAAGGTGATCAGCAGGGCGCCCGCGATCAGCAGCACCGCCTTGATCATCTGGACCCAGGTGGTGCCCTTCATCCCGCCGATGGTCACGTAGACGATCATCAGTACGCCGACCAGCGCGACGACGGCCACCTTGCCGCCGTCGGTGGTGATGCCCAGGAGCAGCGAGACGAGCACGCCGGCGCCGGCCATCTGGGCGAGCAGGTAGAAGATCGAGACCACGATGGTGGACGTGCCGGCGGCGGTACGGACGGGCCGCTGGCGCATCCGGTAGGCGAGGACGTCGCCCATCGTGTAGCGGCCGGAGTTGCGCAGCGGCTCGGCGACCAGCAGCAGGGCGACCAGCCAGGCGACGAGGAAGCCGATGGAGTAGAGGAAGCCGTCGTAGCCGAAGAGGGCGATGGCGCCGGCGATGCCGAGGAAGGACGCGGCGGACATGTAGTCGCCGGAGATGGCGAGGCCGTTCTGGAAGCCGGTGAACTGGCGGCCGCCCGCGTAGAAGTCGGCGGCGTCCTTGGTCTGGCGGCCGGCCCAGACGGTGATGATCAGGGTGGCCACGACGAACAGCCCGAACAGGGTGATGATCAGCGGGCGGTGCTCGGAGGCGCCCGCTGCGACCGTCGTCAGCCGGAGCGTGCCGCTCATTCGGCGGCCTCCATCCGCGCCTTGATGGCCTCCGCCTTGGGGTCGAGCTTCGCGGCGGCATGGCGCGCGTAGAGCCATGCGATCAGGAAGGTCGTCGCGAACTGCGCGAGGCCGAGCACGAGGGCGACGTTGATGTTGCCGAAGAGCTTGGTCCCCATGAAGCCGCCCGCGTAGTTGGACAGCAGGACGTAGAGCAGGTACCAGGCGATGAAGGCCACGGTGAGCGGGAAGGCGAAGGAGCGGTAGGAGCTGCGCAGTTCGGCGAACTCCGGGCTCTGCTGGACGCTGGCGTAGTCGTCGGCGGTGGGGCCCGCCGCCAGTGGCGTTCCCGCGCTGCCCGGCGGCGGCGCTGCTTCGGTGGTCACGGGGGCATCTCCTTGTGACGCGGGTGCGGTGGGGACGACGGACAAAACAACCTCCGTGTGGGGGGACGGTGGCGCTGATCCCCCCTGTCAACGGCACGGACGGCGTGTCGGGACGGTTCAACACCCAGTGATTCTTTGGAAACTGATTTCTCGAACTGATGGCGCAGAGGGGAACGGCGACGCTAGGTTCACTTGTCATGGACCCGCCCGACGCGACCGCGTGCGGGCGGCTTTTTTCGAAGATGATCTGGAGAACCCATGGATCAGCTGGGGTCGCGTGCGCCCAAGAAGCGCAGCCGTGCTCTCGCCGTACCGGTCGGCCTGGCGCTCACCGCTTCGCTCGCCTTCCTGCCCGCGGTCTCGGCCTCGGCCGCCCCGCTGGGCAACACGGCCGACACGGCGACGGCCTCCAAGCCGGACACCTCAGGCCCCAAGCTGTCGTACGTGGCCAACCTGAACGCGTACGCCACGGTGAAGGCGGCGAAGAAGGCCGTCGAGCGGGCCGGCGGAACGGTGGTGACGGCCTATGAGCAGATCGGCGTGGTCGTCGCACACTCCCAGAACCCGGACTTCGCCAAGCAGCTGCGCGCCCAGCGCGGTCTGTTCGTGTCGGTCGGCGCCACCCGGACGGCCCCGATGTCGGCGGTGCAGACCACCGAGGAGGGTGCGACCCAGCAGCTGAGCGCGGCGGACGCCGCCAAGGCGGCGGCGCAGGCCCAGGAGGGTCAGGAGCCGCTGGAGCCCAACCAGTGGGACCTGCGGACGATCAAGGCCGACAAGGCTCACCAGATCAACGATGGCAGCCAGAACGTCACGGTGGGCATCATCGACACGGGTGTCGACGACACCCACCCCGATCTCGCCCCGAACTTCTCCAAGGGCCAGTCGGCCAACTGCGTGGGCGGCGTCGCCGACACCACCGAGGGCGCGTGGCGCCCGTACGCCGACGGCAGCGACCACGGCACCCACGTGGCCGGCACCATCGGGGCCGCGCGCAACGGCGTCGGCGTCAGCGGTGTCGCGCCGGGCGTGAAGATAGCCGCGATCAAGGTGAGCGAGCCCGGGACCAGCCTCTTCTACACCGAGGCGGTCGTCTGCGGCTTCATGTTCGCCGCCGAGAAGGGGATCGAGGTGACCAACAACAGCTACTACGTCGACCCCTGGCTCTTCAACTGCAAGTCCGACGACGACCAGAAGGCGCTGGTGGAGGCCATCGGCCGGGCCACCAAGTACGCCGAGCGCAAGGGCACGCTGCACGTGGCCTCGGCCGGCAACTCCAACCAGGACCTGGCCGCCGACTCCCTCGTCGACGAGACCAGCCCGAACGACACCACCCCGGTGCCGCGCACCATCGACCCGAAGGTCTGCCTCGACCTGCCGACGCAGCTGCCGGGCGTGGTCACGGTCTCGGCGACCGGCGACAAGGGCCTGCGCTCGTACTACTCCAGCTACGGCCTCGGGGTCGTGGACGTCGCCGCCCCCGGCGGCGACAAGTGGCAGGTCCCGGACACCCCGGACGCCAACGGGCGCGTGCTGTCGACCGTCCCGGGCGGGGGCTACGGCTACAAGCAGGGCACCTCGATGGCCGCCCCGCACGTCGCCGGTGTCGTCGCGCTGCTCAAGAGCGCCCACCCCTCGGCCACGCCTTCGCAGCTCCAGGCGATGCTCAAGGCCCAGTCCACGAAGGCGGCCTGCCCGACCCAGATATACGACGCCGCGGGCGCCCTGATCGACGCCACCACCTGCCAGAGCAAGTGGGGCCAGACGGGCTACTACGGATACGGCGTGATCGACGCGCTCAAGGCCGTGAAGTGACCGCGTACGCACGGCGGCGGTGACGCGGACGGGCCGGGCGGGGTGAATCCCCGCCCGGCCCGTCCGTTCATCCGTTCATCGATCCGCTCGGCCGGTCAGGGCT
>NZ_JBSGXU010000226.1:0-12211 GCF_053610205.1 Streptomyces sp. NPDC054932
GTGCTCGTCACGGTGGGTGCCTGGGCGTGGGGCCACCTGTCATCGGCCCGTCGCGTGGGGGACGACTGGCCGGGCGCCCCGGTGCGGGCCGGTGCTGGAGGCCGCGAGCGAGGGCACGCTGCCGCTCCTGGGACTGCTGCTGGCCCGGCGGGACGGGGCGCCCTGCGGCGCCGTGGCGTCCCGGGCCTGGCCGGCCTGGCCCTGGCGGCCGCCGGGACCGTGGCCGCCTTCGCGATCAGCGAGGCGCTGAAACTCCTCGTCGACGAGGAGCGGCCCTGCCGGGCCGTGGCGGGGGCGCCCTCCGTCGCACCGTGCCCCGCGGCGGCCGCCAGGGCCGGGCGGGATCGTCGACGTCCGTCAGTTCGCTCGGCGTGCGCATCCGCGCAGCGCCACTTCGTCGCCCGTCCCCCACGTCCCGGTCGGCGGGCCGGAGCCGGGTCCCCGACCGCGTACGCTCGGCGGATGGCGAAATACTTCGACGTTCACCCCGAGAATCCCCAGCGGCGCACCATCGACAGCGTGGTCGACATGATCCGCGGCGGGAAGCTCGTCGCATACCCGACGGACTCCTGCTTCGCGCTGGGCTGCCAGCTCGGCAACCGCGACGGCATCAGCCGGATCAGGTCGATCCGGCACCTGGACGATCGTCACCACTTCACCCTGGTGTGCCAGAACTTCGCGCAGCTGGGTCAGTTCGTACAGATCGACAATGACGTGTTCCGCGCCATCAAGGCGGCGACCCCCGGCAGCTACACCTTCATCCTTCCCGCCACCTCGGAGGTGCCGCGCCAGCTGCTGCACCCGAAGAAGAAGACGGTCGGCGTCCGGATCCCCGACCACGTCGTCACTCAGGCCCTGCTCGCCGAGCTCGGCGAGCCGCTGCTCTCCAGCACCCTGCTGCTGCCCGACGAGGCCGAGCCGATGACGCAGGGCTGGGAGATCAAGGAGCGGCTCGACCACGAGGTGGACGCCGTGCTCGACTCCGGTGACTGCGGCACCGAGCCGACCACCGTCATCGACTTCTCCGGTGGTGACGTCGAGATCGTCCGCCGGGGCGCGGGTGACACCTCGCGCTTCGAGTAGGCGCGCGGGGTTGAGGCCGCCGCCCCGGTCATCCCGCGGGCGAGGGGCGTACGTCCGCGTAGAGGCCCAGGTACCGGTACGTGCCTGATTCGACGCGGAAGAGGTGGGCGGTGCGGCCCCGGGTCAGCACGTGGGTGTTGGAGTCGAAGGACAGCGGCTTGGCCAGGCCCTCGTGGGCCGTCCGGAAGATCCGAGGGGGCAGGCCCGCCCGGCCCCGCCCCTCCTCGCCCAGGCCGGCCAGGGCCGCGGCCAGCAGGCCCACGGCGTCGTACGCCTCGGTGGCCCACCGGGCGGGCGGCTCCCCGTAGGCGGCACGGTGGGCGGCGACGAACCCGGCGGCGGCGGGCACGGCCTGGGGGTCGGTGAAGTACGTGCTGAACAGCCAGCCCTCCGCGGCCGGACCGGCGGCCGTGAGGAAGGCCGGTTCCATGACGTGCTGGAGGCCCATCCGCGGGCCCTGGAACCCGGCGTCGGCCAGGGCGCGGGCCAGCCCGGCTGCTCGCTGCGGTGAGGTGCCGGCGAAGACGACGGCCTCGACCCCCGCCCCGGTCATCGCGCGTGCGGCGCCCGCGAAGTCGGAGCTTCCCGCCGGGATCCGGTGGGTGCTGACCGTGCCCGTCGAGGGCGGGGACTGCTGCAGGGTGCGCACGAGCGGCCAGGTGGGTTCGCCGGCCTCGACGTCCTCCACCAGGCCCGTGCGGCGGACGGGCCGTACGCGGCTGAGGTAGTCGATCACCGGGAGGACGAACTGGTCACCGGCCGGGCGGGTGGCGCACACCGTGCGCCACGTCGGCCGGGACAGGGCGGTCTCGGGGCTGTCCACCGACACCAGCAGCAGGGCGAGATCGGCCGTGTCGCACGCTGCGACCAGCTCGGGCACGGCCGCGTCCCAGGTGGGGCCGACGAGGGCGACCACCGCGGGGTCGGCGGCCAGTTCCTTGGCCACCTGCGCGGCGCGCGCGGCGTCCCCGCCGTCGTCGGCTACGCGCAAGGCGAGTCGGAACGCGGCGTCCGACCGGCTGTTGTGCCGCTCCACGGCCAGTTTCATGCCGCGCTCGTGTGCCTGGCCGGTCTCCTTCCCCGGCCCGGTCAGGTCGGCCTGCAGGGCGAGGGTGAGGGTGGTGGGTTCACGGGGCTCCGTCGTCGTGCTGCGGGACCGCTCGCGGGTGGTGAACCAGGCGACCGGTGCGCCGACGGCGGCCAGGCCCGCGCCGGCCGCGAGCAGGCGCCTGCGCGTGAGGCCGCGTACGGGCGCCTGCGGCGCATCGATGCGGGTCGGCTCGGGGGCGGGCAGGTCCAGGGCTCTGGTGGAGCGTTCGGCGATGAGACGGGACAGCGGGGGCGGCAGCCAGTCCTCGGCGGGCACACCGGACGGGTCGTCCCCGGAGAGGTCGTCGCCCACCGGGGCGCCCCCGGACGGGCCCTCGCCGGACGGGCCGTTGCCGAGCACGGCGCGCAGCCCCGCGGGCGTGGGCCGGGCCGCCGGGTCCTTCGCCAGGCAGGCCAGCACCGGGTCCAGCAACTCCTGCGGCAGTCCGTCGAGTTCGGGCTCGTCGTGCACCGTACGGTAGACCACCGCGGCCGCGTGCCCACCGCCGAACGGCCCGTGCCCGGTCGCCGCGTACGCCAGCACGCAGCCGAGCGAGAACACATCGCTCGCGGCGCCCGCCGCGGCGCCGTCCGTCCGGGCCTGTTCCGGGGCCAGGTATCCCGGGGTGCCGAGCACGGCGTCCACGGCGGTCAGCGTGGCCGCGCCTGCGGCCCGTGCGATCCCGAAGTCGATCAGGCGGGGCCCGTCCGGAGCGAGGAGGATGTTGCCCGGTTTGACGTCGCGGTGGACCAGTCCGGCCGCGTGCACCTGTTCCAGTGCCTCGGCGAGCCGCACGCCCAGGGTCCGAACCGCCCGGGCGGGCAGCGGACCGTACCCTCCCACGGCCTCGGCCAGCGAGGGTCCGGGGACGAAGGGGGTGGCCAGCCAGGGCTCGCGCGCCTGCGGGTCCGCGGCCACCACCGGGACCACCCAGCGCCCGGTCAGCTGGCCGGCGGCCTCCACCTCGCGCCGGAAGCGGGCCCGGAAGTCCGGGTTCGCGGCGTGGTCGGCGCGGATGACCTTGACCGCGACCAGGATCCCGGCGGCGGAACGGGCCAGGTACACGGTGCCCATGCCGCCCGAGCCGAGGCGTCCCAGCAGCCGGTTGCCGCCGATCGCGGCCGGATCGGCAGGGGTGAGGGGGCGCATCCGGGGCTATCCGGCAGAGGACTGGGTGGCCGGGCCCACGTAGCGCAGGCGGCCGCCCTCCACCTGGTGCGCGAAGTAGACGTTGCCCTTGAACTGTCGCCTGTCGTCGAAGGTGTACTCCTTGGTCAGGCCGCGGAAGGTGCCCTGGGTGAGTGCGGTCAGGAGCCCGGCACGGGTCGGGCGCGCTCCGCCCGCCGCGGTGGTGACCAGCCGGTCGATGATCAGGCGCGTGGCATCGTATGCCTCCGCGGTCCAGATGTCGGGGGCGGATCCGTACGCCGCCCGGTGCGCGCGGGTCATCTCCGCGACCTCGGGGGCCTCCGGGCCGGTGTACGGCGTGAAGAACTGCCAGCCCTCGGCGGCCGGGCCGGCCGCGGAGAGGAACTCGGGGCCGGCGATGGTGTAGTCGGCCGCCCGGGCACCCTTGAATCCGGCGGCGGCCAGCAGGGCGGCGACCTTGGCGCCGCCGGCCGGGGTGCCGGAGTAGAAGAGGCCGTCGACTCCGTGCGCGAGCAGGTCGCTGACCACCGGGGCCAGGTCCTGGACTCCGCGCGGGACGACACGCCCGTAGTAAGTGGCTTCGGGCGCGAAGTAGTTGATGGTACGGCCGATCAGCAGGGCGGCCTGCCAGGTGTCCGTGTCGCCGCCGCGGTCGTTGAGGATGCCCATCCGCCGGACGCCCTGCTTTCCGGCGAGTTGCAGGTTGACAGCGGCGGCCTGGGCCGAGGAGATCGGGCAGCTCTGGAAGAAGCTGCGCCGGTCGGTGATGCTGAACGTGGTCGCCAGCGCGGACACCGTCACCAGGGGTACGGAGCTCTCGCCGTAGAGTTCGAGGCAGGGGATCACGGAGTCGTTGCCGGTGGGGCCGATCACCGCGAACAGGTCGCGGTCGGCGATGAGTCCGGTGGCGGCGGCCGCCGAGCGGTCGGCCCTCCCGGCGTCGTCGGCGGTGGCTACGGAGAGCGTGAACGGCTTGTCCTTGCGGGAGTTGAAGGCGTCGACGGCGAGGCGCACTCCGCGTTCCTGGGCCTGTCCGGCGGCCTTCTGTGGGCCGGAGAGGTCGGCGTGCACACCGATCACCCACTTCCGCGGGGCGTCGGCGGCCGGAGTGCCGGGCTTGTCCCGGTCGCGCAGCGCCAGCCAGGAGGCCAGGCCGCCGCCGACCGCGAGCACGGCCCCGCCGGAGGCGAGGGCGAGGAACCGTCTGCGGGAGGGCGCGGCCGTGCCGGGCGTGGGGGCGGCGTCCGGGTCCGCGACGGTCTCGTCGATGCCCGGCAGGGCGAGCAGCGCGGCGGCCCGCTCGGCGATGGTGGCGACGACCGGGTCGGGCAGCCAGTCGGTGCCCTCCCCCGGGGTGTCCTCGGTCAGGGCCGCGTCCAGCTCGCGGGCGGTGGGGCGGATGTCGGGGTGTTTGGCGATGCAGGTCCGCAGCAGCTCGGCGAGTTCTGGGTCGGCGAGGATCTGCGGGCCGAGGTCGGGCTCGTCGTGGACCGTGCGGTACAGCACCGCGTCCACGGTGCCCGCGCCGAAGGGCAGCCGGCCGGTGGCGGCGTACGCGAGGAGGCAGCCGAGCGAGAAGACGTCGCCGGCCGGTTCGGCGGGGCGTCCCTCGGCCTGTTCGGGCGGGAGGAACCCGGGGGTGCCGAGTACGGCGTCGGCGGAGGTCAGGGCCGTGTGCTCGCCGCCGCGGGCGATCCCGAAGTCGATGAGGCGGGGCCGGTCCATGCCGAGGAGGACGTTCCCGGGCTTGACGTCGCGGTGCACGAGGCCCTGGTCGTGCATCACCCCGAGGGCCTTGGCCATGGCCTTGCCGAGGATCCGTACGGCGCGCAGCGGGAGCGGGCCGTGGGTCCCGACGGCCTCGGCGAGGGAGGGTCCGGCGACGAAGGAGGTGGCGAGCCAGGGTTCGGGGGCGTCCGGGTCGGCGCCGGTGATCCGGACGGCCCACGGGCTGTCCACCTCGGCAGCGATCTCCGCCTCGCGGCGGAAGCGGGCCCGGAAGTCGGCTTCGTCGGCGTACTCCGCGCGGATCACCTTGACGGCGGCGAGCGCGCCGTCCTCGGTGCGGCCGAGGTAGACGACGCCCATGCCGCCGGCGCCGAGGCGTCCGAGGAGCCGGTGGCCGCCGATCCGGGAGGGGTCCGAGGGGTGGAGCGGCTCCATCAGCCCGCCGCCTTTCCGAGCTCCTGCTTGGCGTGCAGCATCATCCGGCTGGTGCCCTGCACCACGTAGGCGTTCACGGCCTCCGGGGTGATGCCGGCCGCGCCCCGGGCGGAGATCGCCACGGTGACGGGGCCGAATTGGCCCTGGGACCAGGTGTAGGGGTACGGTCCGCCGTCCTGAGCGCTGACGTACTCACCGGTTTCGGTGAAGGCGTCCTCGGTCCAGGTGTTCAGCTGCTCGCCGAGGTAGAGGGAGCCGCCCCACAGGTTCTTGAGCTCCTCGCCCTCGCGCAGCTTCTGGCCCGGACACCTCAGCACCTCTTCCATGGCGCGGGCGGTCTCCCAGCCGGATTCCTCGCGGTTGTGGTGGACGGTGACCGTGGCGTTGATCCGTATCCGGCCGTGGCCGTCCTTGGCCGGGACGTGGAAGTGGCGGGTGCTCGTGGCGAGCACGTCGGCCGGCAGGCCCTCGGTCTGCCAGACGCAGCCCTCGTCGAGCACGGGCCAGCGGGTGGGATCGCCCTCGAACGGGGTGCTGCGCACGACCTCGGGCCCGAGGGCCTGCTCGGCGACGATGATCCGGCGGAGCAGGTCGCGGGCCTCGGCGGCCGTCTTCGGCTGCTTGGACTCGTCCAGTTGCGCCACCAGGTCGGAGCCCGGGCTGCCGGACGCGGCGGCCGGCGCACTCGAGCCGGTGCCGCCCGGGCCCGGACTGCCGGTATCCGACGGTGTGCCCGACACGGCCGGGGTGCGGCCCGCCGCACCGTCCTTCGGCGTGTCTTCGCCCGCGCACCCGGCGATGAGGAACAGTCCCACCACCGCGCAGCCGCAGGCGCGCAGGCCGGCGTTCCCTCTGTTGCGTCTCACCAGTCCCCCCACGGCACGGATCGTACCCCGCCGTGGACTGGTGTAACTGGCTTACGGAAAAGGTGCGTTGACGCCCGTCATCGAGCCGAAGGAGAACCGCCCGCCCGGTGACTCACTGCAGGCGGTCCAGGGTCCAGGCGGATTCGTGGCGGGTGAAGCCGATGTGCGGGTAGTAGTCGACGGCGGCCGGCGCGGCGAGCAGCACGAGCTTGGCCTCGGGCGCCGCTTCCCTCGTGACGCGGACGAGGTCGCGGCCCACGCCCTTGCCCTGGTACGCGCCGTCCACGGCGAGATCGCCGACGTAGGTGGAGTACGCGCCGTCGGTGATCGAACGGGCGATGCCGATGAGGCGGCCGTCATCGGTCCGGGCGACGACGACGAGGTTGGCTCCGGCCAGCATGCGCGCGAATCGCTCCACATCGGCGACGGGGCGGCGCTCGGCGAGGGTGGACGCACGATAGAGGGCGAGGACCTCCTCGACGTCCAGGTCGGCGCCGACGACACGCTCACACTTCCACATACTGGTGCAACTCCCCGCGCAGCTCTTCGAGTCGGAGGCTCGGACTCCGGCGACCCCCATGGGAACCATCCTGGCATGTAATAGCCCTGACCGGATAGCGATTATTACATGCACGGAGAGGGGAAAGACAAACCGGTCCACCGGTATGTACTGCGCCCCGGACGGGCATGCTGCAGGAGCGTGCATTCAAGGGGAAGGGGCGATCGTGCTCAATCAGGTTCTCACTTGGCTCCGACGACTCACCGGACGGTCCACCGGCCCTGCCGACGGTTCGCCCACCCCGACCAGCGTCCGGGCCCCGGTCTTCACCGCGGACTTCCAGTCGACCACCCAGTGGGTCGCCGGCCGGTCCTGGGCGTATCCGAACGGCGGCCCCACCAACACCGGTGACAACAAACTCGACTACCTCGTGGCCGACCCCTCCTACAGCCGCACCGGCACGTTCCGGGCCACCCGCCGCCCGGACGGCAAGTGGAACGCGGGGCTGCTGACCACCGAGGGCAGCGCCGAGGGGTTCATGGTCCGGGCCGGTGACGTACTGGAGTCCCGGGTGCGGCTGCCCGTCGAGATCGGGGCCTGGCCGGCGATCTGGACCTGGCGGGACGGCGGCAACGAGATCGACGTCTTCGAGTACCACCCCGACAACGCCGACCTGCTCGAACTCTCCAACCACGTCAAGGGCGGCTCGCGCTACCACCGGGACTCCTCCATCACCCCCGGTGGCTGGGTGGACCTCAAGGTCGAGTTCGGGACGCGTTCGGTCGTGTGGTGGGTCAACGGCGCCCGGGTCTTCGCCGACCGCCGGGGGGTCGGGCGCACCTGGCGGGCGTACCTCATCGTCAACCTGTCCGTGTGCGCCGGCCGATACCACCCGGCGCCCGACCCGGCCGTGTCGCAGATGTCCTACGAGGTGGCGTACCTACGCGTCCACCGACCCTAGGGAGGCGCAGGCCTGGTGCCCCCAGCGGCTGCCGTTCTTGGTGATCATGTCACCGGCGGCGTAGGGCTTGCCACAGGCGCAGCTGCCGGGGAACTTCGCCTTGATGGCCCGGGATCCACCGCCCGTCGTGGTGGATCCTGCCGTACGCTTCCTCGGCGCGGCGGCCTTGCGGCGCGCGGGCGAGGCCGAGGCCGGAGCCGGAGCCGGTACCGGCATGTCCGGGTTTCCGAGGGCCGTACCGGCGGCCTCCTGCGTGACCGCGGCGTCGCTGGCGGCCTGGTCGGCGATCGCGTTCAGGTGGTCGCCGTCCTCGCGGTGCGCCGGAACGTACTGGAAGGTCACGTCACGATCCGCCAGCAGCCCGTCGATCCGTTCGACGAGTTCGCGGTTGGCGACCGGCTGGCCGGAGGAGGTCTTCCATCCGTTGCGCTTCCAGCCGGGGAGCCACTGCGTCACGGCCTTCATCGCGTACTGCGAGTCCATCCGCACCTCGACGGGCGTCCCCGGGTCCACGGCCTCCAGCAGCCGCTGCAGGGCGGTCAGTTCCCCGATGTTGTTGGTGGCCCGCCCCAGCGGGCCGGCCTCCCAGCGCTCGGGGCGGCCCTGCGCGTCGGCGATGACCCAACCCCAGCCGGCCGGCCCGGGATTCCCTTTGGCCGCTCCGTCACAGGCGGCGATGATGCGATCAGACATCCCCCGATCATGCCTCATCCCCCGGGGCCCACCGCACGGATCAGGAGCCCGGCCCGTCGGCGGCGAGCAACTCGCACTTCTCGAAGTTCATGCACCCGCAGGCCAGGCAGTCGGCGACGGCATCGCGCAGGATCTGCGTCTGCCGGATGAAGCGGTCCAGTTCGGGCAGCTTGCTCTCGGCGAGTGCGCGCCACTGCCGGGTGGCCCCGCGGTCGGCATCGGTGTCCAGCAGGCCGCGGATCTCGGCCAGAGTGAATCCGGCCCGCTGAGCCATCTTGATCAGCGCGATCCGGCGCACGGTGCCGACCGGGTAGACGCGCCGGCCCGCGGCCCGTTCGGCCGACGGCAACAGGCCGACGCTCTCGTAGTAGCGCAGGGCCGACGGTCTCATCCCGACCTGCCGGGCCAGCTCACCGATACCGAGCTTTCGCACCTGCTCACTCCCCCTTGACTTCAAGTGCGCTTGAACCACGAGTCTGACCCGGTGACTCCCGCACAGACAACTCGTCTCCTTCCTCAGGCCTACCGGCCGCTGTTCGCCCATGCCGACTTCCGGCGGCTGCTGCCGGCACTGGCGGCCTCCGATCTCGGTGACGGGATGAGCGTGGTCGCGGTGGCCTGGCTGGCCATCGAGATCGCGCCCCCGGGGCAGTCCGGGATGCTCCTGGGGGCCGCGCTCGCCGCGTACGCGCTGCCGGGGGCCGCCGGGGCCCTGCTCTTCGGGCGGTGGCTGCGCCGGCTTCCCGCCGCCCGGCTGCTGGCGGCCGACAGCCGGATCCGCGCGGTGCTGCTCGGCTGCGTTCCCCTGGCCTGGGCGGCGGGCGTACTGCACCCGGTGCTGTACGTGGCCCTGCTGGCGGGCTCGTCGCTCCTGCACGCCTGGGGGAACGCGGGGAAGTTCTCGCTGCTCGCCCGGATCCTTCCCCCCGACCAGCGGCTGGCCGCCAACGCGCTGGTCAGTTCCAGCACCTCGGCCTCCATCGTCATCGGCCCCGCCCTCGCCGGGTTCCTGGCGGTGGTGATCAGTCCCGCCTGGCTCATCGGCCTCGACGCGCTGTCCTTCGCCGTGCTCGCCGTCCAGGTCGGGCGGCTGCGGGGCACGGCGGCGGCCGGGAAGGAGGAGGAAGAGAAGAAGGACGGGCAGGAGGCTTCTGCCCTGCCGGCCGACGCCGACCGGTCGGCCGCCGGCCTGCACCTGCTGCGCAAGCAGCCCGAGCTCCTCGGCGTCCTCGCCCTGACCTGGTTCTTCAACTTCCTGTACGGGCCGGCGGAGGTCGCGCTCCCGTTGCACGTCACCGATGACCTGCACGCCGGGGCGGGCCTGCTCGGGCTGTACTGGGCCCTGTTCGGAGCGGGCGCGGTGCTCGGCGGCCTGGCCGCCGGAGCCCTGCAGCGGTTCCCGCTCTGGCCGGTCACCCTGGGGATCGTCGCGGGGTGGGGGCTGGCTCTCGTACCCTTCGGCCTCGGCGCGTCCGCGCCCGTCACTTTGGCGTGTTTCACCCTCGGCGGCCTGATCTACGGACCGTTCACGGCCCTGTCCTACACCCTCTTCCAGGAACGCACCCCGGCCGCCTGGCTGACCACGGTCCTCGCCGCCCGCAGCGCCGCCCTCCTCACCGCGGGGCCGGTGGGCACCGCACTCGGCGGCCCGCTGATCGCACTCCTCGGGCCCCGGCAGGTACTGGCCGCGTCGGGGATCGCGACCGTCGTACTCGCCGTCGCCGGGGCCGGGGTCTGGGGATGGAGCGTGCGCCGGAACGGGGGCCGGAACGGGGGCCGGGACCGGGCGGTTTCCCCGATCCCGTAGTGACCGTCCCGATGAGCACGGCCGTGTCAGGAGTCTTTTGCCCAGGTAACAGCTGATCTGATCTCGTCGGCGAGCGACCGGGCCGCCGTATCGGCCGCGCCACCCACCAGGCGGGTTCGGGTGAGGCTGAAGGCCAGGCCGTGGGCGCGGTCGGCGAAGGCGATGCTGCCGCCGCTGCCGTGGTGACCGAAGGCCGTGCGTGCGCCGCCCATCTGGGGCAGGCCGACGAAGTAGCCGAGCCCCTTGGCGTACCGGCCGAGGAGCATCAGGTCCTTGCCCTCGACGGCCACCTCCGCGGCCAGGGCCACCCGTTCCGGGGACATCAGGCGCACGCCGTCGACCCCGCCCGACAGCGCGGCGTACAGACGGGCGGCGGCCCGTGCCGTCGTGGTGCCGCACGCGGGCAGATCGGCCAGCAGGTACGCGCGGCGGTTGGCGAGTTCGGCGACTGTCCACACGGTGCGGTTCGGGACGACGTACCGACGGAAGGGCGCGGAGGCGGGAAGGGTCTCCAGCCAGGCCGCCCAGTTGCCCTCCACGAGCGGAGCCGTACGGTCGAGTTCGCTCTCGGGCAGGCCGAAGCAGAGCTCGTCGGCCACTCCGAGCGGCTCGCTCACGTACGTCCGCAGCGCCTCGGCCGGGGTCAGGCCGGTGATCCGGCGCACTGTCTCGCCGAGGATCCAGCCGAAGGTCCAGCCGTGGTAGCCGCTGGCGGAGCCCGGCTCCCACAAGGGTTTCTGGCCTGCGACGATCGCACACATGGTGTCCCAGTCGCACAGCTCGTCCGGCGTGAGGTCGGAAGGGAGCTGCGGTACGCCGACGGCGTGCGTGAGGGCGTGCCGTACGGTGGCCCGCTCCTTGCCGTGCGCCCCGAACTCGGGCCAGTAGTGCGCGATGGGCGTGTCGTAGTCGATCAGCCCGCGCTCGGCGAGCACGTGCACCAGGGTCGCGGTGAAGCCCTTGCCGGTCGAGAAGCTGTGGATCAGCGTGTCGGAACGCAGCGGGCGGCCGCCGGGCCGGTCGACCCAGCCCGCGTGCGCGTCGACGATCGGCTCGCCGTCCAGGTAGGCGGCCACCTGCAGGCCGCTCTCCCGGCCGGAATCGACCAGCTCCCGGAGCATCCGGCCGACCCGCGCCTGCGCATCCGCGCTCACCCTGCGATCCACCCGGGCATCATGGCACCGCCCGGTGCCGGGCGAACGGATCAGGGCCGTGCGGCGTCGCCGCACGGCCCTGATCTTTTCCGCGGCCTCTTCGACGAAGGGGCAGGGAAACGGTTCTCCGGAGCCCGGCGGTCAGGCCTGACCGGGCGTCGTCCGGGAATTAGGCGGGGGTGATGTTCTCCGCCTGCGGGCCCTTCTGGCCCTGCGTGATGTCGAAGGTCACGGCCTGACCCTCCTGGAGCTCACGGTAGCCGGACGCGTTGATCGCCGAGTAGTGGGCGAAGACGTCCGGGCCGCCACCGTCCTGGGCGATGAAGCCGAAGCCCTTCTCCGAGTTGAACCACTTCACAGTTCCCGTAGCCATGTTCATGCCTTCCCGTTGACGTACGTCTTCCACACGGCGTGGAAGACGGAGGTGATCGCCCTGGTCCTACGGCACAACACAGCAAAACTGCCCACACCAAAGGGCACGGGCAAGGCACTTGGAACCACGACAGCTACCCGTGAAGGTACACGCCTGCACGCACTGTCACCAGGGGGAATGATCTCGCCTTGGAGGCGAGATTCAGCCCTTTCGCCCACACTCCGGGCACCGGAGCCGGTAAATGCGTCGAGGAGCGCCCCGGGGATGCCGTACTGTGAGGTCTACCGACGCGGGGTGGAGCAGCTCGGTAGCTCGCTGGGCTCATAACCCAGAGGTCGCAGGTTCAAATCCTGTCCCCGCTACTGCTCGGAAG